>NZ_JAAXCS010000001.1:0-40755 GCF_013309895.1 Wolbachia endosymbiont of Atemnus politus
TTAAAAAAGATAAGTTAATTGAAGGAGTTTCTTAGGAGAGCCTAGCACATGACCAGTCTTTATTTATCTCATTTGCAATTAAATTTTCTGACAATCTGAAAAACCGTCATTCCACTACACGTTATATGCTAATTGCAATCAAGAAAAGTCAGATTAAGTCTTCCACCCAAATAACCATGCACTCTACTTGCTTATTTGGGTAGATCTCTTGTACTAAGGTTTTATAAGTCAACATCTGTTTTTTTATTTCATTTAATGAGGAAGCAGAAACGTTACGGTGTGATTTGTAATCAATTATGATTGCTTTATCTTGGGTTATACATAGCCTATCCAGTCGTGCTAATACTGGTTCACCATCAACCGTTCCGCTCAATGTAATTTCCGATTTACCTTCTAAGTCGAATAGATAATCATATTTTTCATTAAAGGCTAATATTTTACTGTAAATTTCATCTTTATCTTCCCTGGTGTTTATACTATCGAGGTATTTTCTGACCCAATTCTTTCTTCTGTCTTTCTCTATCTTAGGCATATACTGCAATATGCTGTGAATTATTAGACCTCTTGCGTAACCATCTGTCATTCCAGTGCTCCTTTTTTTGTCATCCCAGTGCTCCGACACTGGCTTTTTTTCACTGGATTCCAGCGTCACGTGCTGGAATGACGAAGGAGAGTGAGCTGGCTTTCCTTCTTGTGTACTGGATCCCAGTGTCAAGCACTGGGATGACAAAGGGGGGTGCTGGGATGACAGGGGAGGGTGCTGGGATGACAGGAGAGAGTGCTGGAATGACACCGAAGAGTGGACTAAAGCTGGCGGAAGGGAAATTACCGGAACGTCAAAATAATCACGTTTTTTACAAACGTGAGGGTAGTTTGCATTCACGCATAATACTTCAACTTTTTCTTTAAATACTGGATATAACTGTGCTCGTTTCTTCTCATATGGTTCACCATACTTAGTAATTATATCATACCAAGAGCCCTTTTGCATTGGCTCTTTACCTAAGGTGTATAACTCATCTTCAGCACGTGTGAGTGCTACGTATAATAAACGCAAATATTCATTATAATCCTCTAGTTTTTTCTCTCTTTTTACTTGATCACAATAAGCGTTGTTGTTTTTCCCACACCAAAATGGTGCTTCCGTTGCATCAAAAACAACGCTTTCACTGTTTCTTGGCACCGTGTTTGTATCAACTAAAAACACTATAGGAGCTTGCAGACCTTTTGATTTATGAATTGTCATTATTCGCACGGCATTGCATTCTGATTGCATATCGTTTTTAATTTCTGGATTATTTTCCTTAATCCACTGAACAAATGCTTGAAGAGATGGGTTTTCAAATTGCAACACAAGGTTCATAAATTCGTCTAGAACTTCAAAGCATTCGAGACCTAACCTTGCAGCAAATTTTTTCCTGCCTGTACGCAATACATGCGTGAATAATGTAAGAGATGATTCTGCGTTAGATAAGTTAATGAGGTAGTTTAATTCACTATAGATAACCCTAGAATAATCCTGAATTCTTTCCCATAACGATTGTTCTTTACGATCGTATGCAACATTAAATAAATCGTCCTCAGTGAAATTAAATAGTGGTGATTTTAAAACATTCGCAAGAGCCAAATCGTTTGTTGGAAGGAGCAAAAATTCGGCTAAAGCTATTAAGTCCTGCACAGCTATATAGTCCATAATTCTAAAATAGTCACGTCCTATAACCGGCACGTTTGCTTTTTTAAGTTCGCTTATTATGTAATCAACTAACACATTACGCTGTCGCACTAGGATCATAATGTCTCTTGGTTCTATGTGGCGGTCTTTAGCAACTAAAATTCGCCCTTCATTTAACCAGTTGTGAATTTTGTGTGCTATTGCCTGAGCAAGTAATCTGTCTGTTATTACGTAATCTTTCCTATGCGTTAAATGAATTTGTAAGGCCTGCTGTTCTTCCTCTTTGGCCCTTGGTAATAGCGGCCAAATTTCAATGTATCCTTGATCGTTTTCTCTATGTGGAATGTGTTTTATTTCACTATCAACAAAAGATATCTCTTCACGGAAGTTGTTAAATAATCTGTCTACAAATGTTAAAATTTCCGGAGTAGAGCGAAATGATTTTTCAAGTTGACATGATATCCAACCGGTTTTTGTGTGAAAGTATTGTTGCATGTAGTTGAATAGGTGAGGATTTGCTCCTTGAAATCTGTAAATGGATTGCTTTACGTCACCAACAACGAATAAGGTTCGCTTTTCGTCACCGCCGGTAAAAAATTCATCACAGAGATTTGTTATAATTTTCCATTGACTGATGCTATTGTCTTGTGCCTCATCAACAAGGATGTGGTCTATTTTTTGATCTAAGTTGAACAATACCCAATCTTTATAATCTAGGTTGCCCAGAAGATTGGTTGCTAGATCAATTATATCGTTGTAGTCAAGCAATGCATTCTTTGATTTTTCACTATTATATAAATCAACGTATACTTTAAACACGTCGAGTAAACTACTGGTTCTCTTGAATATTTGGTAAGAGTTAATATCTCTTATGTGAGTAAACACTATATTTTGAGTATCTTCTATTATCCATTCTGCATCTGGAAACTTTTCTAAAGTGCTTTTTGTTATTATGGATGATATGTTTTTTTTTTCGTGCGATTCTGACTTTAGAAATACCTTGACTAGACTTTCTATGTCTTTTTTGTTAGTACTGTTATACCAATCAGAGAGCATTGCACTGTAACTTTGGTCTCTTTTACTGCCCTTGCTTAATATTTCGGTTAATCTTTCTATGTGCTCAATCGTTTCACTATGTAAACCATGAATTTCATCCGGGGCGCTCAGTTTATCTTTGATGTACTCCAAATCGCTTGCTGATGACAGCCTTTTTACACACAAAGTATAAAGCAAATCACGTAATTTGTTTTCATCAATTTCAGCTGCGATAAAGTTTATGCTATCTTGCACGGTCTCATTGTAAAGCGTTTTTTCAAATACGATGGAATGTAATTCTTTGCATTCGCTTAATGTACAATTTGGAGCAATGCCGGCTTCTACAGGGAAGCTAGAAATTAATTTGTAACAAAAAGCATGTATGGTCTGTATAGTTAAGCCCAGATTTTCCAATTCAGAGAAAAGCTTTCTTGCTCGAGTTAAGTAACAATCAAGAACTTCATTTTTTTTTGGTCCCAGTGTCTGGGCTACTTGGGATGACAGGGAAGGGTGCTGGGATGATAGGGGAGGGTGCTGGAACGATAGTAAGGAGAGGTCTAATTGCTCTAAGAGCTCGCTATTTGAACATGTTGCCCACCTACTTAGAGTGCTGTGAATGCGATTCTCCATCTCATTTGCTGCAGCATTTGTAAATGTTAAGCAGAGAATGTTTCTCTTGTCTTCTAATAAAAGTCTTAATACTCTATCTATTAAGATTTTTGTTTTTCCTGTACCAGCAGATGCATTTACCCATACAGAAAAATTAGGATTTACAGCATTTGATCTCATCAGAAGTATATAAAATTTGACTAAAGTGGCATTGCAGTTATAATGTATAGAAGTGGTGTTAGTGAATATACAAATGAAAAGTTTCTGTGTAAAGGCTCCTGCAAAGATTAACCTCTTTTTGCATGTTGTAGAAAAAAAAGAAATAGGGTATCACTTAATTGAAGGCTTGTTTGTCTTTGCTAATCTTTCTAATTTCTTAGAAATAAAGGTAGGTGAAAAGGATTTTAGATACGACAACTCTATAGTTGAATTCGTAAATTCTGAGCTCAAAATAAGTAACAAGTATAACACCGTAATGAAAGCGGTTAATTTATTGCTTAGATATGCTCCTGTACGTACTAAAGTCATTATAAAGGTTGTAAAAAATATACCAACTGCTGCAGGTTTGGGCAGTGGCTCCTCAGATGCTGGAGCTGTGATACGTACGCTAGGAAAATTATGGGAAATTGATAGATCAATCTTAAATGAAATAGCTTTCAGCGTTGGTGCTGATGTTCCTGCAAGTATAGATAATAAGCTAGTTTTTGCTAGAGGCGTTGGTGAAGAGTTATGCCCCGTTAAAGAATTCTCTTTGCCTACAAATGTAGTGCTGGTGAAACCGAAAAAAAAGTTTTTGAGTACGCCAGAGGTATTTTCCAAATATAAAGGGGATTTTTCCAAACCAATTGAATGGAATGATGATGCTGAGAAAGATCTGTTAAAGTTTCTTAAAGAGACGAGGAACGATCTTCAGGAAATAGCGGTGAGTCTCGTACCTGAAATTAAAGATGTGATATTAACATTAGAGTCACAAAAAGGCTCTATACTGTCTCGCATGTCGGGCAGTGGTGTAGCGTGTTTTGGAATGTTCGATAGTGAGGAAAACGCAAAAGCTGCTGCAGTGAATATAAGAGAAAAGCAGCCAGAATGGTGGGTATGTGACACCCAATTAATAGTTTGATTTATGGATATAATTCCTTTAGTCTCTAAGAATAAAAACTTTATAGATAGTTACGGGAAAGGAAAAATTTTGGTGAATAATCAAGAATATTGTGGCTCAGTTATAATTTTTCCTGAGAAGGTGATTGAACTAAAAGAAAGTGATATAGATAGCAAGGAACATTTTAAATCTTTTTTAACAGAGGAGATAGAAATTTTGTTAATAGGTACTGGTAAAACGCGCAATATACCAAGTCTTTCAGTGCGATCCTATCTCATGGAACAAAAAGGTTTAAATTTCGAATTTATGACAACGGGTTCTGCATGCAGAACTCATAATGTTCTGATGTCCGAAGACAGGTTTGTTGTTACTTATCTAAAGACCATATAGTATGTTTGAAATATTTACACAGGGCTTTTTTATTAACAGCCTGATTGCGATAGTTATAATTAGCCTGATAACAGGTGCATTAGGATCATTTATGATATGGCAAAGGTTATCATATCTGGGTGATAGCTTATCCCATTCTTCGTTACTTGGCATTGCACTGGCTTTAATCTTTAAGATTAGTCCCTCAATCAGCATAATGCTTATAGCAATTGCTTTTGCAATACTGCTTTCCCTTAATTTTAATAGATTATATTCTGTTGATACGGTATTAAATATCGTTACTAACGTAGTTTTATCGTCAAGTTTAATATTGATGTCCTTTCTGCCATCGAGCAATAGTAGCATTATTAGCTCGCTATTTGGTGACATATTAACACTGGAACGGAGCGACATAGTGTTAATTTTTCTAATTTCCGTAGTAGTTACTCTGATATTAGCATTTAGATGGCGCTACTGGCTAGTGATTTCAATCAACCAAGATTTGGCAATAGTTGAGAAAGTAAACGTAAATTTGGTTAGGCTAGAATTCTTAATTACCCTTGCTATATTTATAGCAGTGTCTGCTCAATTAATAGGAATATTACTCATCGCTGCATTTTTGTTGATACCGGCTGCATCTGCAAGGCTTATCTCAAAAACTCCAATACAGATGATTATTGTTGCAACAGTTTTTTCTGTGATCTCTGGAGTGTCAGGTCTTATATTATCTGCGGGTTTCGATTTATTAACAGGGCCTGTAATTATACTTATTGCAGCTGCATATTTAATTATTGCTTATTTTATAAGGTTGATATTAAATAGATTACTGCTCTAGGGTATTAATGATTTAGTAACTTATTAGTTATATGGTACAACTGTTTTAGAATAAGGTAGTTTTTACTATGTTATTATTATGTACTAATTATAATTTATAGAGTGAGTAATATGAGCGAAGAAGGATTTTTTTCTAAATATATATCTAATCCTGTGAAAAAGTTTTATCATAAGTATATCCTTAGGGAAACGGATTGGTCGGATGACACGCAAAATACAGCAAGTGATGCATATAATGCTGTACAAGAAAGTTCAGAATCTTTAGCTGCTCAAATACAATCAAATGAAAATGATATTATATAGAGGACATGAAGGTTATACCATCTAAGATCAAAAAGTTCCTAGAGAAACCTGATACCTTAAGTGGTGTGTTAATTCATGGGAGCGATAATGGTAGGGTTGACTTTTTTGTACAAGAAATAATTGCCAATTTAGATGAGCACTCAGTTCAGGTGATGGACTTTGCAACAGTGAATAAGTCACCTGACTTATTACTTTCTGAGTTAGCAAACATTTCGATGTTTACTAACAAAAAATTAGTTAAGCTGATAAATGTAGGTGGGAGTATATCTAAAGAGTTAAAAAACGTATTGGATCATAGCGCAGGTGGCCATTATGTAATGATGACAGCAAGCGACCTTCCATATAATTCTGCAACCAAAAGTTATATGGAAAGTTCAAAAATTTTTGGTGTAATTGCTTGCTACAAGGATAGTAGTAGTAATCTTTATGACATTATATCAAATTACTTGAAACGAAATGATATAAAATACACAAATGAGGTAGTCTACCATTTGCAATCTTACTTTAATCATAGCAAGCTACCTATATGTTCGGAACTTGAGAAATTAGTTTTATATCTAGGGAAAAGAAAAGATCTTAAACCTGCTGATATAGAGCTGTGCCTTTCGGCTTCTAACAGCAGCTATGTCACACTTGATAATCTATGCTCTGCTATAGCAAATAAAGATATGGCACGGTTCATCAAAATTTCCGATGCATTGATATTACAAGAGAATTTTTCACCGATAGCGCTAATTCGCATTATATCAAATTATTTCCTACGTCTTGAAAACGTTTTGCTATCAATACAAGGTGGAATGAACGAGCAAGCTGCAATTGATCAGCTGAGTCCTCCGTTATTCTTCAAACAA
Source organism: Wolbachia endosymbiont of Atemnus politus (assembly GCF_013309895.1). NCBI lineage: Bacteria > Pseudomonadati > Pseudomonadota > Alphaproteobacteria > Rickettsiales > Anaplasmataceae > Wolbachia > Wolbachia endosymbiont of Atemnus politus. The sequence goes on from NZ_JAAXCS010000001.1 coordinate 6,773, forward strand.
TTGCAAAGCTTTAAATCCCACCTAAAAAATTTTCAACTTTCAGAACTCAAGAAGATCTTAGAAAAGTTGATAAACTTAGAAATTACCTGTAAAAAAACTGATTTAGATCATAGAACAATTTTTCAACATATACTGCAAGTAGCCTACACTGGATAGCAACTAAAAAATCTGATAGTTTTCATACACATCTTTATTTTCTGTTTTTAATTCCTCTTATAACGAGAAATCAACCCCTTGAGTCTTTTTCAGTATATTTGAGCAAACAGTATATAAGAACCGCAATTGTAGAACATGTTATTGTTAATAGTAAATTTGATAAAATACCGTAAGAAAAAAATTTTCCTACTACATATACTCCGATGGCCCCGAACATCATATTGCAAAATGAGAGAATTGCACTACCAAGCCCTATACTTTTGATGGTTTCTAAAGCAGAGGTTACGTTATTGCTTATTACTAGTGCAATACCTATATTTCTTGGAATCCAAACAGTTTGAAGGATAAATACGTTCAATTTATTTATAGAGTAAAAGTATACCAGTAAACTCTCAGGTATTATTCGCAACATCAAACCTATTATTAACATTCTGTTAACCGCTATTTTTGGTACATATCTTCTATTAATCAAATTTCCAACTATGTGAAATATAACTATGATTGATATTAGATAACCGAAAAAAAGGACTCAAATATGAAGGGGTAGTTAGCAATATATGCCCAATGCCACATGAAAGTTAACCCATGGAGAGCTGAAAACCCAAGGAAACGATAATTTCTAAATATTGATATATATTGCTTAGGAATATTAGTCAGTACACCAGTTATACTGACCTCATTCTTATTTATGGTAAGTGTTTCTCGTAACTTAAAATAAATAAAAATGAGCATAACAATTGCCGCGAATGATATAATAAAAAACAAAAATTTCCAATTATATCCACTTGAGATTATATAACTGTCTACCACTGGAGCTATCCCAGGTGACAGCGCTACTACCATATTTAACTTTGAAATTACCCACGAGTACTCACTACCTGAGTACATATCCTTGATTGCTGCATACCCGACAACACCTGCAACAACATCTCCTATTCCTTGTATAAAGCGAATCAGTATTAAGAGCACAATATTGTCAGCTATGTAACACATGATACTCGCCAAAGTAAAAATGTCATACCAATCAGCATTATCGGACGCCTACCATAATGGTCGGATAATGGACCATAAATTAATCCGGATATCGCAAGTCCAACTAAATTTAAGCTAATCGTAAGCTGCACTACACTGCCTTCTACTTTAAAATGATCGGCAATACTTGGTAATGCGACTGAGTATAGGTCAGTTGCCATATCGACAATTGCTACAGAGAATATCATGATAAGAGAGATAATATTTTGTATTGCCACTTAATGATTCGCTGAGCTATAGAAATTTTATTATAATAAATTTTCTTTGATTAGTACATTAGTTTAACTGCTAAAATTTAAAACAGTTATACAAGGGATCTACTGAAAGACCTATGAAAGTTTCATAAAATTGCCATATATAGTGTAGTGGTTAATAGAATAGATAGCATGGATAAATCACGATTAGTCAAAGAGGTTTTCGATTCTGTAGCAAATCGCTACGACATCATGAATGATATAATGAGTCTTGGAATACACAGACTATGGAAGGATAAGATGGTAAATAGTGTGCATTTTACAAAAAACTCTAAGGTTTTAGATGTCGCTGGAGGAACCGGAGCATGGATAATTACAAAAAGAATAGTGAGAAAAGAACCAAGTGCTCAGGTTGCAGTATGTGATATAAATCAAAACATGCTAAGCGAAGGACGTGATAAAGCTATAAATTCAAATCAGCTCAATTTCAATTGGGTGTGTGCAAATGCAGAAAGTTTACCATTTGAAGATTCCGAATTTGATTATTGCACAGTAGTTTTTGGTAATCGAAACGTTTCCGACCGCAAAAAGGCTCTAAGTGAAGCATTTAGGGTATTAAAAACAAATGGACAATTTATCTGTTTGGAGTTTGCTCTTATGCACTATCAAATTGAGATGTTTACAAAATTCTATGACTTATATTCATTTAAAGTAATTCCTAAAATTGGTAGCATAGTTGCTAAAGACAGGAGTTCATATGAATATTTAGTGAAAAGCAACAGAGAGTTTCCAACTCAGGCTGAGTTTAAAATGGAAATTGCAGAGGCAGGCTTTCAGAATGTTGAGTTTCATAATATGAGCTATGGAATAGTGGCATTATACATTGGAAGAAAATTAATATCAAGCTCTGGTAGCGAACACTGGACTACTACCTTGTCATTCCAGTAGTTTTTTGCTCATTATAAGCTTCGTTCTTGTTCATTCGTCAAGTCCTGTAATTGCGCAGCGTCTTTCCTTACCACAAGATTATTTTATACGGCGTCATATAGTTTATATAGTCCTGTCATTGATTGCCTTAGTAACATTTTCTTTTTTCAATACAAAAACCATACTTAACCTCTCGTTCGCAAGTTTTACTTTATTTATTATTTTAATGGCAGCCGTGGTAATACTTGGCATAGAAGCAAAAGGGGCGAAACGATGGTTACATATTGTCAAAATTTCAATTCAACCATCTGAGTTCATGAAGCCATTTTTTTCTGTTGTTATAGCTAGTGTCCTGGCTAGCGGAATGAAATTTAAAGTGCACATATCAATCATAATATTCCTGTTAGTTTTTATATTGTTACTTTTGCAGCCTGATTTTAGCATGTCTATGCTTTTGACATATTCTTTTATTAGCCAAATGTTTATTGCATATATACCACTTTTGTACTTCCTATGCATAGTAGGAATAGTTACAACTGGAATTACGACTGCTTATTTATGTTTTCCACACATAAAGCAAAGAATCTACAATTTTCTCTTTTTTGCACAACGTGATAATTTTCAAGTCACAAAATCATTAGAAGCATTTAAAAAAGGTCAATTAACTGGTGTTGGACCTGGTGAAGGTACCGTGAAAATCCTTCTTCCTGATTGCCACACAGATTTTGTATTTTCTGTTTTAGCAGAAGAATTTGGCTTGATTGTGTGCTTAGCTACATTGATGTTATTTGGCATCATTTCCGCCCGTTCACTCTACGTTGCATATAGAGAAAGTGAATTATTTAATCTGCTAGTGATTTTAGGCATATCAATTCAATTTATCACACAATTCATAATAAACATAGGAGTAACGTTGAGCATTTTTCCTACCACCGGTATAACTCTGCCATTACTTAGCTATGGAGGTTCTTCTCTTTTATCTTCAAGCATTGCACTCGGCATAATGTTGTCTTTTAGCAGAAATCAAGCTATCACATTGAGTATTCGCGAGCGTGTTGCGCTTAGAAGGTGTACCATGGCTTTCCAACGTCATTAACCTTTGAATTTCATCTACGGAAAGAGCCGGCAGAGCCTGTTTATGCTAAATATCCAAGAAAGCAGTTGTGTTAAAAGCAAAAGATATAGACTGGGACTTACATACACCTAGTACTTCAAATGCTTCTTTACGTGTTTTTGGAATCATACCCACCCCTTTTTAATTGAACATAATATATTATTATTATAGTAGGCTCACTCAAGAAACCAAAGTAAAAAATGAGAACCTGAAGAAAGATTTCTTACTTTACCAACTTGTATTTCACTTCACTTTATAATGGTGTTATCCAAACCTTTACAGGGATGACATCATAGGAGCGCCGGAATGGCATCATAGGAGTGCTGGAATGACACCTTTTTCGTTGCTCTTACATTGCCTTAGCTACAAACATTAAGAAATTTACCAAATCAAGAAAAAAGGCAAAGAACCCCCGTGGGTGGCTAGTTATTTACATTTAACTTTCAAACATGGCGTTCTTTTATTCTAAACGTCTAATAACCGCGACTCAGTTGCTTTTGAGCTACAATTAGTCTAAATTATAAACGTTAAGAAATTTACTAAACAGAAAAAAAGACAAAAGAAACCCTGTGGTAGCTAGTTATTCACTATCATTTTATCAGTTGGCGTTTTTTAATCTTTTTAAGCGCCCAAATAGGCGCAATTTACAGCACTAGTTAGTAATGTAGACAACAATGTAAAAGACATGAGGTGCACATAATGCAAAAAATTAAACATGAGACGCCAGATACATAAGTTTTTTTGTCGTTTAATCTGTACAGAGAAGATAAATAATTAGCTTCAGCTTTATTATAAAAGGGTTGGCGGGGGTTGTCAAGGGGTATTTTCGGTGCCATGCGCTATCTTAAGATCTTAACGCACCTAACCCTATCAATATATAAATTTGCGTGGCTTTTTCCAGTATTAAGCAATACAAGTCCAATATTGTCCACACTAGAGCGCAGTTCTCCTACTTCTTCATTATTTTCATTCATTATTTTAGTGCCGATATTGGGCAGTGTATCGTTCCCTTCAACAAGATAAAGCTTTCTTCTAAATATTTCTTGTCTGCTCATCCGATTTACAACTTCCTGGCCTATATAGCACCCTTTGTTCAAGCTTATACCGTTTACTTTATCGATTAAAAATTGTAGCGGAAACGACGAATTTTGTACCATATCTTTCGCTCCATCTGGAACAAGGTTTTGAATTCTAACTTTCTCATATTGAGTAAAATTCCCAACTGGCTGCTTTATTTCGTCTTTGTGTATTATTCTCATCCCTAACAATTTATGTCTTGGATCTTGAAAAATAACTTGTGACTCATTACATTCTGTTGACTTAGTATTAAACAAAACTCCAACTCTATACAGTGCACTAACGTCTTTAATCTTCACTTTCAGGTAAGTTTTAAGCAAATCTAGTTTCTCAATTATTTGCTGTAAGTACATGTTTTCACATTCCAGTAGGATATATTTACCATGTTCGGTAAGAAAAAAATCGTACAAGTATTTTCCCTGAGGGCTGAGTAATAGAGAGTAAATAGCCTTTTGGCTATCCAACTTATTGATATCATTTGTTATAATACCCTGCAGGAAATCTTTCGTGTCTGGCCCGTATAAAACTATTACGCTGCGGCTTGGCAATGGTATATAACTCATACAATTTCTGTCAATAAACCTAATTTACTATATAACATTGTTCGTCTTCTTAAAGTTTCAGCCCTTGAAATCTAACTTACAAGTGCATATATAAACTTATAGGTTAATTTGTTGATGAGGAAAAACAAATGTCAAGTGTAAACTTAAATGTATTAGATGATAGTGTTCTAATCAAACCTATCAGTGAAGAAAAGCAAGGTGGAATCGTGCTTCCATCAAGTGCTGAAAAAAAACCTACTAAAGGTGAAGTTATAGCAACTGGTGAAGGTTCACGCAGTTCAGGTGGTGAACGCGTAGCTTTGACTGTAAAAGCTGGCGATAAAGTGTTTTATCGTCAATGGGCTGGTACAGAGATAGAGCATGGCAATGAAAAGTTTATCGTAATGAAAGAGTCCGATATACTTGCTATTGTTAAGTAGTAGCCTTTATTTTTACTAAGTTAAACAAAGCACAATATAGTGCATTGTAAGTGATTTTATTATAATTTTCTGAATTTTTTATTAACAAGAGGTGGTAAAAATGACTAATGTAGTAGTGTCAGGCGAGCAGTTGCAAGAAGCTTTTCGTGAAGTTGCAGCAATAGTAGACTCAACAGTAGCAGTAACTGCAGGGCCTAGAGGAAAAACAGTAGGGATTAATAAGCCCTATGGAGCACCAGAAATTACAAAAGATGGTTATAAGGTGATGAAGGGCATTAAGCCTGAAAAACCATTGAATGCTGCAATAACAAGCATCTTTGCTCAAAGTTGTTCTCAATGTAACGATAAAGTTGGTGACGGTACAACAACGTGCTCGATACTAACTAGCAACATGATAGTGGAGGCTACAAAATCAATTGCTGCTGGAAACGATCGTGTCAGTATTAAAAACGGGATGCAGAAGGCAAAAGATGTACTATTAAAAGAAATTACATCGATGTCTCGCACGATTTCTTTGGAGAAGATAGATGAAGTAGCACAAGTTGCAATAATTTCCGCAAATGGTGATAGAGATATTGGTAATAGCATTGCTGATGCCGTTAAAAAGGTTGGAAAAGAAGGTGTGATTACTGTTGAAGAAAGTAAGGGTTCAAAAGAATTAGAAGTTGAGCTTACTACTGGTATGCAGTTTGATCGTGGTTACCTTTCCCCGTATTTTATCACAAACAATGAAAAAATGATTGTGGAACTCGATGATCCATATCTATTAATTACCGAAAAAAAACTTAACATTATTCAACCTTTACTTCCTATTCTTGAAGCTGTTGTTAAGTCTGGTAAACCTTTACTTATCATCGCAGAAGACATAGAAGGTGAAGCGTTAAGCACTTTAGTCATCAACAAATTGCGTGGTGGTCTAAAAGTCGCTGCAGTAAAGGCTCCAGGTTTTGGTGACAGAAGAAAAGAGATGCTCGAAGACATAGCAGTTTTAACGGGCGCTAAGTACGTCATAAAAGATGAGCTTGGAATCAAGATGGAAGATCTCACACTCGAAGATCTTGGTACTGCTAAAAATGTTAAAATTACTAAAGACAACACCACAGTTGTCAGTGAAAATAGCGATTCTGACAGAGTGAAAGCTAGAATTGAGCAGATCAAATCTCAAATTGAAACTTCAACTTCTGATTACGATAAAGAAAAACTGAGAGAGCGTTTAGCAAAATTATCAGGTGGCGTTGCTGTACTCAAAGTTGGTGGTGTAACTGAAGTAGAAGTCAAAGAGCGTAGAGATAGAGTTGAGGATGCACTGCATGCAACAAGAGCTGCAATTGAAGAAGGTATAGTTCCAGGTGGTGGAGTTGCACTTCTTTATGCTTCGTCTGCTCTTGATAAGCTAAAAGGTGCAAGTGATGAAGAACAAATAGGCATAAATATTATCAAGAAAGTTCTCAGTGCTCCTATCAAGAGGTTAGTCAAGAACGCTGGTCTTGAGGCTGCTGTTATAATTGATCATTTGATTAAGCAGAATGATAAAGAGCTCATATATAACGTTGAGGCTATGAATTATGCTAACGCATTCACTGCCGGTGTTATTGACCCAGCAAAAGTGGTCCGCATTGCTTTTGAAACAGCGATATCTGTTGCAAGTGTGCTAATTACTACTGAATCTATGATAGTTGATATACCAAACAAGGATGAAAACGCTTCATCTCCTATGGGTGCAGGTGGCATGGGTGGAATGAATGGATTCTAAGTAAATGAGACCGTGGAGCAAGTTGCTCCACGGATGTCTCTCTAGTTTTTAAAAATCTCATATTTTATTGTGTGCAGTGCTTTGTACAGAAAGGCACTACTTTTTGTATCCTTTTCACTCCTTTATATTATGATAACAAAAGGCAGTATAGAAATTAGTAAGCTCGAAATTTCTATATTAGTACAATATTATATTAATAAATAATTTATATAATATTGTTTATTATAGTAGCTAAAATCTAAATTATTTCCTTTATTATATAAGGGTAGAATTGCCTTTATGAAAATACATGTATATTTAATATTGTTCTTGCTTCTTTCTTGTTCTCAATTATATGCTGGCGAAGAAGTTGCAAGATTCGATTTGCTTATTGGTAAGGTGAATGAAGCAAACCTTACTCTTGAAGGTGCAATAAAGGTTACAATAAAACCAGGTTGGCATATATATTATAAGGACCCTGGAGATTTCGGTCTTCCCACTTCTTTTGACTGCAAAGGTAGCATATCAAATATAGATATTTATTGGCCTACTCCAAAAGAACATAAAGATAAAGTAGGGAGAATGATATTTGTCAGTAACGTATACAAGGATATGGTATTATTTCCCTTCAAGATTAACGTGTTTCCAAGTCAAGGGTATATTGACCTTAACTTACATATAAATTATGCGATATGTAAAGATAGGTGCATCCCTAAAAAGGCTGAGATAAAAGCCAAGCAACCACTAAAGGACTTTATAGATTCTGATGTCAATCAACTTATAAATGAGTGGTATGAAAAATAGGTACAATGCGTATCTAGTCTATGGTCAAGCATAAAGTCATATGAACTTTCACATAAAATAGGCTTAGGTATTTTTGACTTTTATTTGTATACTCAAGCTTACCTTCAGTACGTAGATGGATATAGTAAAGTTTATTTTATTACTGCCGACAATATTACTGATACTAATTGCTGGTGTTTATCTCTCAATTAAACTAAAATGGCTACAGATATTTAGGTTGCCATACGCACTTTCGCTCATTGGAGCTAAAAGAGGGGAAAATAAATTTTCTTCTATAGCTGCCCTGTTTACAATCTTAGGAGGAAATTTAGGAGTAGGGAATATTTCAGGAACTGCTGTTGCTCTAAAGACTGGAGGCCCGGGCTCTATTCTATGGATGGCAATAATTATTGCGGTTACTTCTGTGATAAAATATGTTACTTGTTACTTTAGCATAAAAAATAGAAAGGAAAAAAATGGACGGTTTATAGGTGGTCCTGCAGCCTACATGGCCGATGCATTTAACTCTAGAAAAGCCACGATTGTGTTTCTAATTATTATGATGATGGTTTCAATAACTGTTGGTAACCTTGTTCAGGTAAATTCTCTGTCAATACCACTTAGCATGGTAGATGTGCCTGTGATTGCTGGTGGAATTATAATGGCAATAATATTTTTTGTTGTAGCAGCTCTCAGCTTAAAAAAAATTAAAATTTTTATATCGGCTATGATACCGATAATGACGGTAAGTTACCTCACGCTTTGTGGTATTATATTATTTAAGTTTAGTGAAAATATCATTCCTTCTCTGAAATTAATAACAAGCAATTTTCTTACAACTAATAGCTTTAACTCTGGCTTATCTTTAGGCTTGATGTTGGAAATGTTGACTATTATTCAAGTAGGAGCCTTGCGAGGTATTTTTGCAACAGACATAGGGCTTGGCCTCGAAGGAATTGTACACTCCTCAATTGTTCCTAAGAAAAATAATAATAAATTTATCATTGAACAGAGTCTAATCACAATAATATCGCCTTTTATAGTTGCATTTATAGTGTTCATTACAACAATGGTACTGCTTGTCACAGATTCTTGGGTAACTGATTTAGAGAGTACTAACATGTGCATATTTGCTTTTAGAAAAGCTATGAACTGGCCTTATATCGACTATCTAATCATAGCTATAATGTTTTGTTTTGCTTTTACTACTATTTTTACTTGGTTCTTTTGCTCAAAACAAACAATACGCTATGTGTCTATGAATGATAAATACACTAAAATCTGGATTGTAATTTTTACCATAATTATTCCGCTTGGTGCGATAGGTAAAGTCCAATTGCTCTGGGATATTGCTGATATTTCGATCGCTGCTTTATTGTTTATCAACATACTCGCTATACTCAAGCTAACTTCTAAAAACCCAGAAGTATTTGCTATGAGCAGCAGGTATTTAAAATTAGGTGCCAATTAAAATACAGCCAGTTACTATCTGAGTGACGCAACCCCATTTATAAAAATTTAACTAATTCTCGTAATAATTATACTAGCTAAAAGCTAAAAGGCAGAGGGTTATTAGTGAGGAAGAATATGAGCAGTTATCCTGAGTTTATTCAAAAATTTTCGTCTTTGTTCGAGGAAATAAAAAAAGAAGATAAAAATCTTCCATTTTTATTTAATGAAGCAAAAGATGAATCAATTTACAATGCCATGGTTGGTTTTAACACAGTGAAGTTTTTAATAGAATACCCCAACTGGGATGAAGATGAAAACAAAAATAAAGCTTGTGAAATTATTCTTCAGGAATGCAACAAGACAAAGGAAACTAAGAAAAAGCTTGGACTTGAAGTTAAATTAATGTTGAAAGATAAGAATTATATTGAGGGTGGTGTTCAAGATGTTTCAATACGCGGTAATCACGCAAGTATTACGCTGGGAGATAACAAAAAAGAGTTTAAAATTAGCGAATTTTTAAATAGTGATTTTTGTGAGAAGAATGAAATCTCGGGATTTTCAACATTGCATAGTGATGGAAAGAGCGGAATGCACGGTTTTGTTGCTGAGGAAGGAGGAAGAAAAATAAGACATTATGTTGTAACCGATGGTTCATATGAGATGACTCTGAATTGGTATGATAAAAATGGGGGAAAGTGTACTATCAAAATTAAGATTGATAAGGATGGTGTAGACCCTGTTGAACTTAATGGTGTTACTAATGAGCAGTTAGAAACAAACAAAGATGTAAAAATAGGTGGTTTATTCTTGCACCAAATACAATTCAGGGAAAAAGGAAAAGCAAATGAAGTGAAACAAAACAATAGGCAATCATTTGAAACTTTTATAGAAAGTGATAGTCAAAATGTTGGTGTGCAAGCACATTTTAGACCACAATCTAACAGCAGAAGACAGTCTTACGATAGTGGAATTGAAAAAGATTTTGACAATAAAATTAATTCTCAAGAAGCTAAAGAAAAACGCGAGCGTAGACAAGCAGCACGAGAAGAAAATTCTGAAGATCAAGTTTATAACCTCCAGTCGCTTTTTGAGGAGAATCCTCAGAACAAAAAAACTCCACCGTCACCGCCACCTAGAACTAGTTCACTCAAAAAAGACGTTTTCAATGAGCAAGGGGGTTTAGACCATCAAGATGATGGTCTAAATGAATTAAGCTCTGACGTAACTGACATAACGCAAAAGCGATTCACAGAGAACGTTTTAGAAAAAATAAAAGAAGAGAAACCAATATACAAATGGCTAAAGGATAAGACAGGAGGTAAAGAAAGTAATCAAAATCTGGATGCACTAGAGAAAAAATTGTCCCCAAAAAGTGGTCAAGGTAATATTGTAGAGAAAAGAGAAAATGATAGTAACAGACCTACATCTCCAGTTAGCACTGAGGGAAATATAGATGTTGGACAAAGTAATGACGCTCAATTGCAGAAAAGTTCTCGTAGAAGTGGCCAAGAATCTACGGAAGAAGAGAGGAATTTTCAAAAAATAAGTGAAGCATTAGAAAGTTGGAAGGAAAAAAGAAGGAATGCTGAACAAAAAGACCCAAGCACCTCATCTCAAATGCATACTAACCGTGCACAATCTCAGGTAGATTCTGAACAGTTAAAGAAGGTTGATTTCTCTAGCAAGTTGTTACAGAGTGATGTTACATCAGAACTTAAAGTGAGGTTTGATCAGGACAATTGTGGGTTAAAGAAAGTCAATTTCATAAACAAGCCGCCGCAAAATAAAGATGAATCAGAATTACAAGAAAAATTCAACCAGAAAAAGTGTGGATTAAAACCAGCTGATCAAAAAGGAATGAGTGCGCAAACAAGAGAGCGTTTATTAAAAGATGGACTGCTAAAAGACAATTCAACAGATGTAAAAAAAGTGGCAGAACGAGAAAATGCTAACACTAATCCAACCGTAGATAAAAATAGCGAACTATATAAATTACTAGAGAAAGATGAAGCACAACTGAAAGCTGGAGTAATAGAAGAAGAAAGAGAAGATACTTTAGCAGAACACACTAATAGTCATGATCGCAATAGAATTGCACTAGCAAACAGGAACAGAAAATTACTTTGGACTAAACATGTTACTGAGTCACAACAGGAAAAAGGTAAAGATAAAGGTATTTCAATATAGGTTAAAATAATTGCCTAGCAAACAATAGGTTTCATGTAATGGTAACCCTATAACAGAAGAATAGGAACCACGTGAGAACAGTACGAACATACCAGCAAGGCCTTGTATGTTACATCCCCCTGCCTTATTTTTCCATTCTTCTGATGCTAAATAATATTTAATTTCTTGTTCACTGAGACGTTTAAATTTCACTATTGTAACTACAGTTCTAATATGCTGTTTGGACCGATTGGGGGTTAATAGACACATACTGGTGTATACTCTATGCCTTCTTCCCGATAACAAGCGAATGCATTTTTCTGCTTGCTCAACGTTTTCAGTTTTGAGCAATATTCTCCTGCCGCAAGCAACAACCGTATCAACACCAAGCACAAAATAATTTGGATTTTGTATTTTCTCAGCTTTACTTTTTGCCATACGAATCGAATAATCTTTTGGAAGCTCCTTCTTTAAAGGAGTCTCATCTATATCTGCTGGCAAAATCAAGCCTGGTTTAATATTTATTTGTTTTAGTAAATCTACACGTCTTTCTGATGATGAAGCAAGAATAAGATTATTTAGATATCGTTCTTTCACTTGTACCTTTAAGCCTTCTAATTATCCGACCTTTTTTCGCATTCCTATCGTAAATGCTCATCTCAACCAGCACCCTGTCTCCAATAACAATGCGTATTTTACTTCTTCTTACTCTTCCCGATACATGACAGATGATCTCATGCTCATTATCTAACTTCACTCTAAATTCTGCTGCAGGTAATAAAGCAGTTACTGCTCCTTCTACCTCAAAAATTGTTTTCGATTTTTCGTCTTTTACCATTTGTTATATTATAATTAATAATCCTTGTCAGTCTACCATAGATCTTAAAGAATATAAAAGACCTTTTGCACTTCATTCCTCCCAATGCTCATATACCGTTAAAAGAACTGTTAAGAATCCTTATTTAGTTTAACTGCATCTTTTGCCTTGTCCAATAATCCATTAACGAAACCAATCTCACTCGGTTTATCAAGTAAATCAGACGCAATGTTAGTATATTCATTAATAACAACTGGAGCTGGTGTATCACAATTAGCTAATTCACATATTGCAACACGCAAAATAGATAAGCTTATGAGATTCAACCGCGCAAGAGACCAACTTGGGTGTAAATACAGTTCTATTATTTTATCATATTCTTTACTGTTTTTTATAACCTTATATGACAGCTCTTCTAGAAATTGATAATCAAATTCTTTACATTCAAATATATCTACTAACTTGTTTATACAGTCCCTAAGCTCACAGTTTTCTAGCTCAAAAGTGCTTTTGTCGTAGTCTATAAAAATATTTGAGTAAGCAACTTGTACAGCAAGAAATCTTGCCGTACTTCTCCTTATACGCCACTTTTTTTCTACAGGTTCTTCCTCCATCAGCTTAACTTTTTGTATAAATCTATCATATGCAAAACAGCTAAGGCTGCATGACCACCTACGTTTTTTTTGTTTTTATCAGCCCTTACTAAGGCTTTATCTTTGCTATCAGCAGTAATTATACCCATACCAAGGGGTATTGTGTAACGCATAACAACTTCATTTAAACCTTCGATTACTCCTTTACAAACGTATTGATAATGATCAGTTTCACCACGAATTACGCACCCAAGAGCTAAATAACCATCATAGCTCACATGCCCGCTTTTGGTTGCAAAAAGAATTGCAGATGGTATTTCAAATGCACCAGGAACCTCAACTACATCGTAACTATTGCCTTTTAATTTGTCAATTGCACCTTCAAACAAAAGGTTTGCTATTTCAGTATAATAAACTGAATTAACTATTAGTATTTTCGACATTCACCCCCACTTTTCTCGTTAAAAACAACTTTATTAATGATTGTTGAATTAAAGTTATGACGTTACTAAATATCCAATATATTACCAGGCCTGCAGGAAACGAGGAAAAGATAAAGATAGAAATGTAAGGTAAAAATCTCATAACGTTTACTTGAACATCATCTTTATTGATCTGGTCTTTCTCACTGACCTTTTGCTGGACTATCATGGTAATACCTAAAATTATAGGCAAAATACCTATAGAAATGGGAAAATTGTAATTAAATAGCCCAAACAATGTAAAAATGTTCGTTGGGTCAGAAGCTGAAAGATCCTTAATCCATAAGTAAAAAGGAGCATGTCTCATTTCTATGGTGACGAATAACACTTTATATAAGGCAAAAAACACCGGTATTTGTACTATCATAGGAAGAATGCTTGACATTGGGTTTACATTGTTTTTTTTGTACAACGCAACTATCTCCTTATGCTGCTTTAAACTATCGTTTTTATATAACTCCCTTATACGGGTTGCCTCAGGCTGCAGGCTTTTTATCTTGAACATTGAAATATATGACCTGTTAGATAAAGGAAGCATTAAAAGTTTGATTGCTAAAGTCAGCAACAATATTGCTAAGCCAAAATTTTTTAGAAGGAAGTTAAAATATTCGAACAGTAAAAACACTGGTTTGGTTATAAAGTAAAGAACACCAAAATCTACAGCCTTATCAAATAAAGGTATACCTAGAGTACTTTTATAAGAATCCAATAAATTCAATTATTTTGCTCCAGCAAAAAAATAACTGACATTAGAGACACTTGCGCCAGGAAGTATGCTATTGTAAGGTCTGACAAAATCCGCTTGAAATTTATCAATATTATTAACGTTCGTATGTTTAATGCTGACATTTATTTTATCGGATTTCTCAGGTATGATGGCTGTAAGCCAATATTTATCAGCAAAACCAAACCAATTTTTTTCACTTGTGCTTGCTTTTATTAAATGTTTCTTGGTGATGTCCTTATATGTCCATTCCTCTAGTTTATTATCAAATGCACCCAATACTCCTTCATGTGATATCCAATAAGATTCGTTAATATTATCACGTTTACGGTTAATTTTACCATAAGGAACCAAAACTATGTTATCTTTTGTGTTGTTTTCAACAATTTGCTCAATTTTAAACATGTAGTTATCGTCAAGGCCAACTTTCATTCTAAATACAATGCCATTCTTATTATCCCAAAACAAATTGACTGCTTTTCGATTAGTCAGTTCAGTCTCATCCGCTTGCCAGACTGTTTTAGAATCTGGGATTTTAATCTTGCCACTTGGATCGAGCCATCCAAATTCCGCAAAATATACATCTTTTGATTCTGCGGGCGACAGTAATACCACCTGTGGAGAAGAAGGATTTGGCTCTAAGTGGTAATTAGTTAAAATTAGGTCATCAAACCTAGCGCCTTTTAAAGAAATCGACCCTTTAACCATATTATTGGTTAAATTAATCCTTTGTTCTCGAGTAGAATTAATAATTTCGGAACGATTTTGGTGTATTATAGGAGCAAGATCGTTAAAAGATTCTATGTGCTCAATATTTTCAATTGATGGATGATCTTGGTCTGTATTAAGAAAATTATCGTAGATAATGCGCCAAGATACCATAATTAACACAGAAAGAATAGCTGCTACAATTAGATTTCTTGCTTCTGACATAAAATTTAAGCTAAATGTACTTTCTTAAAGTGTATATCAAATATCGCACTAAAACAATAAAATTTACTAATTTTTAATAGTGACTTTTAACTTTAAAATTTATTGTAATAGCTTCAAATTTTAACAATATGAACGCGGTAAGAAATCTAATTATTTGGCTACTAATAATAGTTATTACTGCAATGTTTATTGACTCACAAGGAGACAAGTTAAGAAATAGATTTCTCAGTACTTTTTTACCATATAAAGGAAGGATTCAAAACAGTGGAAGTATTGAGTTCACAAAATCATATGATGGACACTTTTATATCCAAGCTCAAGTTAATGGTCATAATATAACGTTTTTGCTTGACACTGGTGCAACTGATATTGTTCTATCGCAAAAAGATGCATTACATGCTGGTCTTAATTTACAGAACATTCAGGATTTTAAAATATATGAAACTGCAAAAGGGCAAATAAGAGCTGGAGTGGTTCAAATACCTCAAGTTAAAATAGGAAATTTTTTAATCAATGACGTGCAGGCCAGCGTTAACACTCACTCTATGTCCCATTCATTACTTGGGATGAGTTTCTTGCGATATTTTCACTTCACTATAAGAGATAATAAGTTGATACTATACCGCGGATCTGCTTATTAAGACTCTACAGATCAATACAGGAGCAGAAATAAATATTGCAGAACAAGTGCCAACTAAAATACCAAAAAAGATGATCAAGCTGAAGTCTCTGACTGCGCCTGTACAAATCAATGTTAAGGGAAGGGCAGCAAGCAAGGTTGTACCTGAGGTCAAGATAGTGCGAAACAGTGTAGTGTTAATGCTTGCATCTACTACTTCACTCATCTGCCTACTTTCACCACTTTTTTGATATTCCCGAATTCGATCGTATATAACTACTGAGTTGTTAATTGAGTAACCAATTACAGTAAGCAGAGCTGCAACTGATGAAATATTAAACTCAATGCCAGTCAAGCTAATAAAACCAACAGTTAAAATCACGTCATGAACCAGCGCTATTATTCCACCGAATCCACATTGCCAATTAAATCTAAACCAAACATAAAAAAATATTCCAACAATAGCGATCAACATGGATAATATTCCTTCAAATATCTGTGTTGAGCCTATTTGTGGACCAACATAGTCTATTTTACGGTAGCTGATTGAGCCACCCAGCTTCTCTTCTAGTATGCTTTTTATCTTTTTAATTTTATCTTCATCTCCTTCTTCTTTAAAACGTGTGACTAAATTATCACCCGCTCTTGAACTCTGCACCGTAAAACCGTTTTCTTTTAATGTGTCAAGAATAACATGATCTTCATTTGAGGGTTTTATTTCCATCAAAATTCCCCCCGTAAAGTCTATGCCTAAATTCACCCCACGCAGCACAACAGTGAGTATCGAAAAAATGACAAGCATAATGCTAATGAGTGCAGTCAACTTTCTATACTTACTAAATTTGATATCTAGGTTGTCTGGAATGAATCTAACTGCCATGTTCTGTATCTAAACTTGAATTTTATATACTTTTCAAAAGATTCACTAGTTTATTCTGTTGTTGAGTCATGCAATTTCATCAGCAGATAAACCAGTTACTTGGGAGATAACATCTATAGAAATGTCTAAGTCCCAGATTATGCTGAATGTTTACACTGCCTAAATTTTAAAGTGAAAATTTTAACAAACAGCAAATAAACAAGTTCACCAAAAAAGAATTAAATGTTAGGGTTTTCAGCATTTCGGAAATTCTGGATAATTCAAAATCAACCTGGGATGGAGGAAGTTAGTGGCGGTCACATACATCCTTCATCACAATGATAAAGAAGCTTACCTTTATCTCTGACGTATTTTAAAGGGATCTTGGGATTGTTAATGTCTTTACCACCAATATCATGCCATTTCTTTTCCCATGCAACATAATATGGTTCAAGGTCCTGCGGCGTTAATTTGTATATTTCTTTCAGCTCTATCCCTTCATAAATAGCAAATATCCAATCCACTTTTCGGTATTTTGCAATTATTGTAGGATTCATATGATGATGAGTAGAAAAGTCTTTTGTAAGAAGAGCATTTACTGATTTAAGCTCATATTCGTTACCATACTCATCAACAGCATCATTTCCCTTGCGTCCTGGAAGAATAGTGAGTCCAGTTAGTAGTAAGACTTGTAGGATTTTTCCACCGTTATCCTGAAATATATCATCTATACCATGCTTAACAGCAAACTCTTGATACTTCCGTATATGGGGAAATAGTTCTTCCAGAAATTTTCTATCTTGATAAGTTCTCTCAGGGCTTAGAAGTGCAGTAGGTACGACACCGAGCGCATCTGCTATGCGCTCAATATTATCTATAGAGATATTTCGCTCACCACGTTCAACGGAGCCTATATATGTCCTGTGTAATTTGCATAAATCAGCAAGAGTTTCTTGGGAAAGTCCTTTTATATTTCTTAGCCTTCGTATATTCTGAGAAAGAAGTAACCGTAGAGATTGTCTTTTTATTTTTGTCATCTCTGCAGGGTAATAGTTGACAATTATAAGTCTACAGACTATAAGTATCTTTCATATGGTACACATATTGGAAAAATTTAAATTTAATAATAAACCCACATATACTACGGATAGGGGAGCTGCATATTGTGGAGACTCTCTTAACCTATTGCCACAATTACCAAATGATAGCTTAGATCTTGTAATAACCAGTCCACCGTTTGCTTTGCAAAGAAAAAAAGAATACGGAAATGAATCCCAAGCGGAATATGTTTCATGGCTTAGCCAATTTGCAAAATTAGTATATAGCAAACTCAAAGATACAGGCAGTTTTGTACTTGATCTGGGTGGGGCTTATGAAAAAGGCGTGCCATCTAGAAGTTTATATAATTTTAGAGTGCTTATGCATTTCTGTGACGATATAGGATTCTTTCTTGCAGAAGATTTCTATTGGTATAATCCTCTAAATTGCCAAGTCCGATTGAATGGGTAAATAAGAGAAAAATCAGAGTAAAAGATTCTGTTAATACAGTATGGTGGTTCAGCAAAACTGAGTGGCCTAAAGCAGATGTCACAAAGGTGCTAGCGGAATACAGTGACCGCATGAAAAAACTTATCGAGAACCCAAAAGCTTATTATACTCCAAAAGAACGGCCATCAGGGCACAATATTGGTAGTAGCTTTGGCAAAGATAATGGAGGAGCCATTCCATCAAATCTTTTGCAGATTCCCAATTCAGAATCTAATAGCCAGTATCTTGCTGCATGTAAGAAACTAGGTATAAAACAGCATCCAGCTCGATTCCCTGCTAAATTACCTCAATTTTTTATTCGGTTTCTAACACAACCGGGAGATGTTGTTTTAGATATTTTTGCTGGTTCTAACACAACAGGTTTTGTATGTGAGCAAGAAGACCGTTACTGGCTAGCATTTGAAGAAAACAGAGAATATCTTGCTGCATCTGCTTTTAGGTTCTTAGAAAAAGAATGCTCAAAGGGAGAGTTAGAAATAACGCATTGTTCATGGTGAAGAGCAAGTATTAAAGTCTAAGCAATCTATATTGGATCTTAAGCTCACTCAGCAGTCATTAGTAATTTAGTTATGCTCTTCGTTCACGGCTTTCCCGTTTTTAGCAATAACTTTTTAGATAAGCATTTTTGTTGCTTATCTATCTTTACCTCAACACTTTCCACATTAGCACTGTCTATTTTCAATATTGGCGTTTTTTGTAACGCTCTTGAATTGCCTTAGCTACAAACATTAAGAAATTTACCAAGCGAAGAAAAAAGGCAAAGATTGTTAGGGTGTCACCCCAGCACCTTTTTCTTGTCATCCAAGTAGCCCTTTTTCTTGTCATCCCAAGTAGCCCAGACACTGGAATCTAGGAAAAATATAGGTCACGCACTGGAATGACAGGAGAGGGAAACACTGAGTGTTGGTGCTTCCAAATCACAATGTTCGTACAGCTATGGTCCTGGAGGTATTGCTTCTCATCCACTGCAGGTATTGTATGGTGCTGTCGACTTGGTCGTTGTAATGTGTTTCTGGAAACATTAAAATCTCATACTCAAAATCATTCAGCCATACTGCTTGGTGCGGCAGAAAAACTTTTCCAGATTCTATAATTGGAACAATTTGGTGAAATCGAGCGAGTTTATCGTCATGTGGCACTATTTCAATAATAGGTAGATCGCTGTTTGCCTTCAGCTCTTGCACCAATTGCTGACCACTTGTTTTTGCTTCAATTAAAATTGCGTGTGGCGACCATCTTGCAGCTAAGGACAAAACTTGTTCTTTAAGCTTTGGATATTCAAGTTTTGCGCGATATACATCGAGTAAATAGAATTTATTATCTGCTTTTGCCCAGGTGGTGCAGACACTAAAACTGCTAGAATCGTTTATTGAAACCGCAGTATCCCAACTTTGTGTTACATGCGAGAAGGAAACATTTCTATAGCGCTTCAGCCACTCTCGTTTAATTATGCCACTTGAAAGCGGCAGAGGATTTTGCTGATATTGCGCAGCAAAGGCGTAACTTCCAAGTTCAGCTTTTATCGTCTCAACTTCTTCTTTTCCTCCATCTAAGGGATATAATAGCTGGTCTTCTTCCCTTGAGTGTAATATTACGGGTGGTGTCATTCTAGCACTTGATGCTGTAATCCAGCTTTTGTACTTATTTGTAGTTACTCGGATGACAGGAACAAGAGAAGGGGGCATTGGCTTTTCGATTGAATAAATAACCTCCTTATTTTCAGCTATCATTGGTAAACAAATATGATGCCATATGTTTTTTGGTTTGGAGAGAAGATGTCCGGTTAAATCTTCCTGGTGTAGCCTATGCATCACCAGAACAATTACTCCTTTTTTTCTATTGTTGAGCCTGGCTACTAAAGTCTGATCGAACCAGTCTTTAGCACGCTTTCTGAGCGTTTCGCTCAAAGCCTGAGTAGAACTAAGCGGATCATCTACGATGATGAAATCACCGCCTTCGCCGGTCAGCGTTCCTCCAACTGACGTTGCGATTCTATATCCTCTCTGCACTGTTTGAAATTTGTATTTAGTGTTTTGTTCTGTGGATAGTTCTACCTCTGGAAACAGTTCTCTATACCAACTAGACTGCATTACGCACCTTGTATCGAGCGAGTGCTTTTCGCTAAGCCGCTGAGAATAGCTCACAACTATTATTCTTGCAGTTGGCTGATGTCCCAGTATCCATGCAGGCCATGCAACACTGACGCATATGGACTTCATCGAGCGTGGAGGCATATTGAATATTATCCGCCTCATTTTACCAACATTTGCCGCTTCAAGTCGGTCTGCTATGACTTTTATGTACTGATAATCATTATACTCACACCCCGGTATCACCGTTTGAAAGCATAATTCAATGAATTTTAAAAAATTTATGTTTTCCGTATTAGTCTCCTATAGTGTTATTGGGTATCTCAGTAGCGGACGCTGGTTAAGGGTGTCATGCCAGTGTGTGACACTGGCATCCAGAAAAAAAGAAGGGTGTCATTCAAGTAGCCCTTTGGTGTCATCCAAGTAGCGGACACTGGGATCTCTATAATGGTGTCATCCCAGTGCGTGACGCTGGAATCCAAACAGAAGGGTGTCATCCAAGTAGCGGACACTGGCACTCTATAATGATGTCATGCCTCTTTTTTCTGTCATTCAGTGCCCACTTTCTTGTCATCCCAGTGCCTCCTAGGGCAAGTAGCCCAGACACTGGGATCTCTATAATGGTGTCATTCAAGTAGCCCCCTAGGGTGTCATCCCAGTGCTTGACACTGGGATCCAGTCTTCATTATTATACAATTTCATCATATAAATCCTTCCATTCCTGATTTGTTTGTTCAATTAAGTTCATTTTCCATTTCCTCTGCCAGCTTTTTAGTAGTTTTTCCCTACTAATTGCTAAATTTATGTCTTGAAACTCTTCATAATAGACCAATTTACAAACATTATACTTTGATGTGAAACTAGTTGTTTTTGTGCTCCCAAATTCGTTTAATCAAATTTGACGTTATACCTATATATAGGGTTCCATTGCGCTCACTTGCGAGTATAATAACTTTTCATATATAGTAAATAAGTTTCCTGGATTCCAGCACTGGAATGACACCCTCTTGCCCAGTTCATTTAACTACAAACATTAAGAAATTTACCAAATCAAGAAAAAAGGCAAAGAACCCCCGTGGGTGGCTAGTTATTTACATTTAACTTTCAAACATGGCGTTCTTTTATTCTAAACGTCTAATAACCGCGACTCAGTTGCTTTTGAGCTACAATTAGTCTAAATTATAAACGTTAAGAAATTTACTAAACAGAAAAAAAGACAAAAGAAACCCTGTGGTAGCTAGTTATTCACTATCATTTTATCAGTTGGCGTTTTTTAATGTCTTTAAGCGCCTAAACAAGCGCGATTTGCAGCACTAATTGGTAATGTAGACAACAATGTAAAAGACATGAGGTTCACATAGTGCAAAAAATTAAACATGACACGCCAGATATACTAAGTTTTTTTGTCGTTTAATCTGTACAGAGAAGATAAATAATTAGCTTCAGCCTTATTATAAAAGGGTTGGCGGGGGTTGTCAAGGGATTTTTAGCTCTGTTTCTATGTGCCCTAACTGGTAGACAATGTTCGTATACATAAAGTCTTTCGTAACACTATAATGTTTTTGCTGGAAATATTTTTTAGAAAAAGAGTTGATTTATAGGCAAATTCGGCTATTACTTGTAATGTATAGGTATTTAGGTAAAATGTCTGCTCTGCTGCTAGCCCGTATTCAATTTGCCTTTACAATAAGTTTTCATATTATATTCCCTGCTTTTACGATCGGGCTTGCAAGTTTTCTAGCCTTTTTGGAATGGTGTTGGCTTAAGACTGGTAATACACACTTTCGTGATATTTATAAATTCTGGGTGAAGATTTTCGCTGTTGCTTTCGGTATGGGAGTGGTATCTGGAGTGGTTCTATCTTACCAAATTGGTACTAATTGGTCAGTGTTTTCTGACCGTGTGGCTAATGTTCTTGGCCCTCTATTTTGCTTTGAAATTTTAACAGCTTTTTTTCTCGAAGCATCTTTTTTAGGCATTATGTTATTTGGGTGGAATAGGGTAAGTCCTCGTATGCACTTTGCTTCTACTTGCATCGTTGCAGTAGGGACGCTTATTTCAGCTTTCTGGATTCTTGCAGCCAATAGTTGGATGCAAACACCTGCTGGATTCTCAATTGGCGAGAATGGGCTTTTATACCCAACCAATTGGTTGAAAGTGATTTTTAATCCTTCTTTTCCTTACCGTTTTGTTCATATGGTAACAGCAGCCTATCTTACAACAGCGTTTGTGGTGGGCGGTGTAGGGGCATTTTATCTTTGGAGAAAGCGACATGTTCCTCAGGCAAGAGTTATGCTTAGTATGGCAACTTTTATGGTGGCTTTATCTGCACCATTTCAACTTTTTATGGGGGACGTACATGGACTAAATACATTAAAGCATCAACCTGCTAAAATTGCTGCAATGGAAGGTATATGGGAAACTGAAAAGGGTGCAGGCCTACGTTTGTTTGCTTATCCAGACCAGGAAAATGAAGTTAATCACTACGAAATAAAAATTCCTAATCTCGCCAGTTTGATCTTAACACATGATTTTTCAGGAGAGGTAAAGGGATTAAAAGAATGGAAAAAGGAAGATAGACCTCCTGTAATATGGGTATTTTGGTCCTTCCGTGTAATGGTTGGAATTGGGATTTTAATGATTATAATTGGACTGGTTAGTGTGGTACAATACTTTCGTAGCAGGTTATTTCAAAGTTGCTTTTTACACGGGTGGTGGATGTTAATGATGCCTTCTGGATTCGTAGCATTACTTGCAGGTTGGTTTACTACTGAAATTGGTCGTCAGCCTTACACTGTATACGGGGTTGTGCGCACAATCGAATCATTCTCACCTGCGATTACTGGTCCTCAAGTTGCATGGTCTTTGATTGCATTCATTGTTACGTATGTCCTTATATTTGGAGCAGGTAGTTATTATATTTTGAAGCTAATATATAAAGGAATTCCTGTCATTAAAGAAAAAGAGCAATTTTATAAACACGGTATAGGAGCTTCAGTGGTTGAATCTGGAAAAGGCAGCGACCATGTTTGATTTTTCTTCATTAATTAACTTACCATTGATCTGGGGATTGTTAATAGCCACAGCCGTTTTATTTTACGTTCTAATGGATGGGTTTGATTTAGGTGTTGGTATTTTGCTTCCTTTTGCACCATCAGATAAATGCCGTGATCATATGATAAATTCGATCGCGCCATTTTGGGATGGAAATGAAACATGGTTGGTACTGGGTGGTGCTGGCCTATTTGCTGTCTTTCCTCTTGCGTATTCAATATTAATGCCTGCTTTTTATATTCCTATAATTATCATGTTACTTGGCCTTATTATGCGTGGAATATCCTTTGAGTTTTATTTCAAAGCAGAAGGTAAACCTAGACTACTATGGGGTTATGTCTTTCATTATGGATCGCTTAGTGCTGCATTTTGCCAAGGCATGATTCTAGGTGCATTTATACATGGTGTCAAAATAAGCGGCCGCAACTTTTCTGGTGGTCAATTTGATTGGGCAAGTGCTTTTAGTGTGATGACAGGCATTGCTGTGATATTTGGGTATGCGCTTTTAGGTTCTACATGGCTCATAATGAAAACAGAAAATATAACACAAGGATGGGCACGCAAGGTTGCTTCCTATGCACTTGGTTTTGTAGGCATTTTCATGGCATTAGTAAGTATAGTGACACCATTTTTAGATGAAGGTATCAAAAACTTTTGGTTTAGTGTGCCGAATTTTTATTATTTACTTTTTATTCCACTACTAACATCTTGGTTATTTTTCATGCTGTGGCTTGATCTCCAGAACGCTAAACGGGAATATCGTCCATTTTTTCTTAGTATTGCTATTTTTTTTATGGGATATTTAGGTTTGGGAATTAGTATATACCCGTGGATTATACCCTTTCACTATACTATTTTTGATGCAGCTGCTTCTGGCCAAAGTTTATCTTTGATGTTGATTGTTACGATACCACTTTTACCACTTATTTTAACTTACACTGGTTATTCCTACTATGTCTTTCGTGGAAAATCAAGTGATGAGCACACATACTAATAAATCCGTAATCTCATGGCTAAAACGCCATCCTCGAATCAAGCAATGGCTGTGGTTTGCCGTTTTATGGGTTGGTGGTTTATTAACAGTATCGATATTGACTTACCAGGCTAAATTTATAGTTAATTTTTGCAAGTTTCTGCTATTCTCAATTGAATAACAGTGGACGTTTATTACAGGGCTATTTATAAAGTATGTTATACTTATATTCCTGACTGAAAAATTTATGCGGTTGTTTTTAACAAAATTAATCAATAGATTTAATTGCTTAAAGATAAGGAATAAAATTATCATTATTTTTAGTATCATTCTTGTTTTACTATTTGTTATCAACAGTGTATTTCTGAGGAAAAATCAAGCAGTTCATAGTGATGATGCGGCTAGTAGTTTTTCAGTAAAGATTCAGGAGTGCAAGCCGCAGAGTCGCACTATATATTTGAATTTTTCTGGTACGGTAAATCCCTTACGTAGAGCCAACCTTACTTCAGAAATAAGTGGTAAAGTTATTGCTATTTATTTACCTGATGGTGAAAAGGTAAAAAAGAATGATATAGTGTTAAAAATAGAAGATTTTGGTCGAACTGAGCAAGTTGAAAGAGCCAAGGTACTTTTAAAGCAGCGTGAAATTGAATATGATTCTTCTGTTAAGCTGAGTAAAAAAGGTTACAGAGCGCAAATGCAAGTAGAAGCAGCTTTTACTGCACTGCAAAGTGCAAAAGCCGACCTAAAAAGGCTGGTGTTAGACTTAGAAAATACTGCGGTTAAATCTCCTATTGATGGTTATGTAGATAAGATCAACACAAATGAAGGAGATTTTGTTAACGCTGGGCAAAAAATAACTGATATAGTTAATTTTGATCAGGTTCTTGTGGTGTTGTATGTTTCAGAAAGTGAAATAAATAAAATAGAGCCAGGTAGCACAGCTCAAATTAATTTGCTGGACGGAAGGAAATTAGAGGGTAAAGTGAACTTCATAAGTAAAGTTGCTGAGCCTAAGACCGGATCTTATAGGGTAGAGGTAAAAGTAATTAATAATGAAATGATATTCTTGCAGGGATTAACTGCCAGCGTAAGCCTTTCTTCAGGCAAAAGATTTGCATATAAAATTCCTTCTTCAGCTCTAATCCTAAGTGACGATGGTGTTCTTGGGATAAAGATTGTTGATAACAGTAATTATGTAGTATTTATACCAATAGAAATTGTTGACCACGAGAGCGATGGAGTTTGGGTAGTAGCGCATAACGAAAGTAAACCTATAAAATTAATAACATTAGGCAACTTGTTTGTTAAGCCTGGTGATAAGGTTTAGTTTTTGTGTATGCTCTAATCAGATTGTTTACGATATAAAACAATTGAATTGACTTTATATGAATAATCAATATAACTTAATTAATCGTATTGACTCTTTCGTCTAGTGGTTAGGACACCACCCTTTCACGGTGGTAACACGGGTTCAAATCCCGTAAGAGTCACTCAAAAGTGTAAGGCAGTTCTTCAGTTTGCAGGTATTAATAAACTAGATGGAAAGAGTTCGACTATACGTCGAGGAGGCGTTATTGCAAGGCGTTAGTTTGGTGCTGGACCCGCGACAAAGTCACTACATTTGCAACGTAATGCGGCTTAAGAAGGATGATAATATCTCTTTTTTTAATGGAAAGGATGGAGAGTGGTTAGGAGAAATAGTTGATGTATCACGTAAATTGGTGAAAGCTACGCTCAAGGAATGCACTAAACGGCAGCAATATGAGGAAAGTTTGTATCTATATTGTGCTATAGTAAAAAGTGCTGCTTTGAGCAACATAATAAGACAGGCAACTGAAATGGGAGTAACCTGTATTCAATTCATTTTGACGGAACATACAGTAGTAAAAAATATTAATCTAAGTAGAGCAAAATTACAGGCAATTGAAGCGGCAGAGCAATGTGGTAGAACAAGTGTGCCAGAAATTTTGCCTCCTATTAACTTCCGTGATTTACCTGATTCTCAGAATAGAAATTTTATTTTATGCGATGAAACAGGAAAGGGAAAGTCTCCTAATGAAGTTCTGAAAAACAAAAAAAACATTGCTATTATTGTTGGCCCCGAAGGTGGTTTCTCACACGATGAACTCAGCCTTGTTGATAAGTTTTGTCAGAAATTAAGTCTAGGAGAGAGAATTTTGAGAGTAGACACTGCTGTGGTTGCTGCGCTGACTTTGGCTAGTGCAAGGCTTTAAGAGACTGCTGAAGGAGCTTAGAGGTACACCCATTTTTCAGATCACTTCTTCTTACTTTTTATATTTGAATTTTTAAAAAATAGAAGAGTGTACCTTTTATAGCGCTCTGCTTTTCGCTTTAAAAGTATTGATCTTTTTCCTACCGTATTTAGTTTTCAGTGCACTTAGTCTCTTAAAGGTTTTTTTACTGCTACGTTTTCTAAATTGCACATTACAATCAAAATTTGGCTCTCCCATTTTGTCTGAGAGTGCAGGCAGTCTTCTCTTATCTTGCGGTGTGATAAAAGATAATGCATATCCTTCAGCTCCAGCACGTGCAGTCCTGCCTATGCGATGGATATAGTCAGCTTGCGATTGTGGTACATCATAATTGATAACGTGTTGAATGTGGGGAATATCAAGACCACGAGAGGCAACATCCGTTGCAACCATGATTTGATTGCGGCCATGACGAAAAGAATTGATGACCCTTTCGCGCTTGTGCTGCCTTAAATCACCATGAATTGCTAAAGCGCTATAGTTATCTTTGCGCAATTTGTTAGCCAGCTGATCTGCTCCTTGCTTTGTTTTAACAAAAATAATAATTGATCCTTCACGTTGACATAATTGTGTAATAAGCTTGCCATATTTTTCTGGCTCTGATACATAAACAACTTCTTGCTTGATTTTTGTAGAAATTATAACTTCATACTCAATAGAGACACGTTCTGGCTGATTGAGGTGTTTCTCAGCAAGTTTAACTATATTACCAGGAAGAGTTGCAGAAAACATGAGGGTTTGCCGTATTTTTGGAAGGCATTTTATAATCTCTTCAATTTGAATTCCAAAACCCATATCGAACATACGATCCATTTCATCAAGCACAAGAGTGTTAACATTGTGGGACATTAAAGTTTTACGCTCAATATGATCTATAATACGACCGGGAGTACCTATTACGATTTGCGGCTTTTTTTGAAGCTGGTTTAGCTGCTTCAAAATAGACTCACCACCAATTAATAAGGCAATTTTTAACATGGAATTTTGAGGCAAGAGCTTTCTTATTTCATTCGTTACTTGCTGTGCAAGCTCCCGAGTCGGCACAATGACTAAAGCTGAACTAGCATTAGACTTATCTAACAATTTAGCAACCAACGGAATAGCAAACGCCAAAGTTTTTCCAGTTCCCGTTTGAGCAGACCCGAGAATATCTTTACCTTGTAGAGCTAAGGGAATTGCCTGTGCTTGAATTGGAGTTGGAATGAAAAGATTATGCTTATCTAGAACTTGCTTGAGCAAAACTGGAAGATCCATTTCATGAAAGCTACTCACAAAAACTTTTACCATCAAAATGCGATTAACTTTCTAGCAACTTTAAATTTATTGCAGATTTTTTCTCTTCTCCATTTCTACCACGCTCTTCTTTGAGCTCATAGCTTACTCTCTCTCCTTTTATTCCCTTCTCTTTGTTTTCTCCTCTGAGTGAATCCGGTCTTATTCCTGAACGCTCTAGCGTACTGATATGTACAAAAACATCACTGCCGTTAGCTTCTGGCTTAATAAAACCATAACCTTTTTCGGCATTAAACCACTTTATATTACCAAATTCCATTTTAATAACTCCTAAAACTATTAACTAACATTACTAATGTGATGAAAAACTTTAGAATTATAATTGGGGATACCCGGAGCTTAGCTGTTGATACTAAACTTCTATACTTCATAGTCTATTCTAACATTACATAGTCATAATACACAACTATTGTACTTGATGCAACTAAATTTTCTAATTATTGAGCTAGCCTGCAACTGTCATTTCACTAACTTTTACCGTTGGTGAATTAAATTGCCCACAGAAAGTTAAATCATTTGCAACAACTAAGTTGCAAAACATGTCTTTTAAATTGCTAGCAACAGTAATCTCGTGTATCGGATACGTTATTTTTCCATTTTCTATAAAAAACCCTGATGCACCTTGACTGTAATCACCATTGATTAAATTAACACCAAAACCAAACAAATCAGTTATATATATTCCATCTTTCACTTCCTCAATTAATTCTTCAAATGATATACTGCCATTTTCAATATAGATTACTAGCTTCAGGAATAATTGCAGCATTACTTGCACAAGTTGCGTTTCCAGTTGTTTCTAAGTTTAATTTTTTAGCCGAGTACAAATCTAAAATCCAATCTTGTAGTACTCCATTCTTTACAAATGTATTTTTCCTGCTAGTTATCCCCTCTCCATCAAATGGTCTTGATTCTATGCCCCTTGGTAGCAATGGATCATCAATAATGTTGATTCTATCGCTAAAAACCTGAGTATTTAAACTATTTCTCAAGAAAGAGCTATTATTCACAATGCTGCTACCATTTATAGCAGAAGCAAAACTTCTTACTAGCTCTTTTGCTGCTCTTTTTTCAAAAATAACTGGAAATTTGCCAGTTTTAATTGTGCGTGAATTCAGTTGGTCTATTGCTCTTTTTGCTGCTTCTTTCCCTATGAGCTCTGGCGATTTTAAATCGCTGAAATTACATACCATATCATAGTCATAGCCAACCTTCATTTCGCTTTTTTTTCCAGCAACAACAGAAACCTGATTTGTAAAGATTGATTTGCTAAATGAGCCAATAAAACCATAGATAATACTGTATTTAC
Organism: Wolbachia endosymbiont of Atemnus politus; assembly: GCF_013309895.1. Classification (NCBI taxonomy): domain Bacteria; kingdom Pseudomonadati; phylum Pseudomonadota; class Alphaproteobacteria; order Rickettsiales; family Anaplasmataceae; genus Wolbachia; species Wolbachia endosymbiont of Atemnus politus. Next base: position 35,958 of record NZ_JAAXCS010000001.1, read on the forward strand.
TAAAGTATGTGAAGAAGAGGCTCCTTCAGAGTTAATGATGTGTTTATGTGCAAGAGCTGAATTTTCTGTAGCTTCAGTAATGTCTTTTAGATTATCGATAGCTACAACATTATTGTCTAAAATACCTAAATCTGCAGAAGAGGTATAATTATCTCCGTCTACAGCGAAATTAATGTAAGGATCTTCTGGTGCATTATTTGCCATTTCTATCACCTGGCTTATCGTATCACCAATTTAAATCATTTGTAGAAATATATACGCAACTTTGGTTTTGCCTGCTATAGCTCTGATTTCTATTGTGCAATTCTTAGATTGTGATATTTGTTCAATTTTTGATAGCCGTTGAGAAACTGAAATCTTATTAGATTCATATATATTTGCATCTTGTTTTTTTTTTTATTAGTTTGATGATATCTGCTGCAATATTTAGTATGTTCATTTTTTATTCCTTAGATTTTTATAAAGATTCTGCACCACCTATCACTTCGATCAGATCAGTTGTAATTGCTGCTTGACGAGAGCGGTTATAAAGCAGTGCTAGCTTATTTAGCATTTCTTTAGTGTTCCTATTTGCTGATTCCATAGCAACCATTCTAGCACTATTCTCACTTGCTGCACTCTCAAGTACAGCAGAGTAAAGGGCAGTTGCAACGTAATCTCGAATCAAAGATCGTAAAATAAACTCAGTATTTTGTGGTTCATATTCATAGCTGTGATCTGTTGCTGAAATACTCAGAGAATTATCAATTAAGGATGAGTCTTTACTCCATGGTTTTATCGTTTCCAACGTTGGTTTTTGTGTAAAGGTATTATAAAATTTGTTATAGAAAACTTTGATCTCGTTGTATTTACTGAGATCAATACCATCAACCAAAGCTTCTACGTATTTTAGCGTAATTTCCTTACTATTTTCAATTTTTAAAATACTTTTGGAGTCAAATCTATTTTTACCTATGTCAAAAGCTTTTTTACCGAGAAATATAATATCTACTCTTTTGCCATTTGTGGTTAATTTGTTTATATACTCTTGACTAGATTTGACAATAGAAGAATTAAAATTGCCGCATAAGCCACGATCAGATGCAATAATGAATACTAGGTAAGAATTGTCATCACCAATATTTAAAATTTTTGTCAGTAATTCCGGGTCAGCGGATAGCATTAGCGAAGAAACAATGCTATGCAGCTTAGAGATATACAATTTTGAATTTGATAACTTTTTTTGACTCTGCAATAGCTTTGCTGCAGAAACCATTTGCATTATCTTTGTAGTCTTTTGTACAGACCTAATATTCTTAATTCTTACGGATAATTCCTTTAAGCTCTTCATTTTATATACAACTCTGGTTTATTAAAAATATATAATTGTTCACGTCAAAAAACAAGTTTTTTTGGTACGAAGAAGATATAAGAGCCAGAGTTAGCGTTTAGCCAACACTGGCAGGAGGGTGTCATCCCTCTTGAAATGACTTTAGCTATAAACATTAAGAAATTTACCAAGCGGAGAAAAAGGCAAAAGAAACCCCGTGATGCGAGTTTTGACCCTATAATACTGTAACTTGGCGCTGTAATAATGTGCTGACGCTTAGTTTAAGCGCGATTTTGGCTGCATGTGAAAAAATTTAAAAGACATGTAGCCCCAATAATTTATATAATCCGCCAATAAACACCTTAAGTTTTTTACTAAATTTTTGTCGTTGATCCTGCAGGTCAAAAACAAGTTTTGAGTCAGAAATACCCTTAGTAGCATAATAATAAGGCTGGCGGGATTTGTCAAGTAGTTTCTTCGTTCCGCTTTCTAAGGCTTTTATTGGTAACAACCACTGTGCCTGCGATCTTGTCGTGCCAAGCTTGACAGCGTTTGTTGAAATTTGACCATAAAAAGCCCAAGAATAATGGTGCAACTGACAATATAAAGGAAAAAAATCTCTTTGTTGCTTGTTTTAGGGTCATCTTTTCGAAAGTTTGTGCATCCACAACTCTAAGCCCAAGTAATAGTTTTCCAGGTGTGGCAGCAAACCTTACCCACATGTATGCTACATAGCAAAAGAGCATAATGAATTGGACTATTTGATTTAGGATCAGTAATGTAATGAGTCTACTCTGCGTCGCCTTTTCTTTTGCAGACAGTGGCACTTGCATTTGATATTTTGCAGCAATCTGGCTTAATATTCCGCTGTCCTCTGAGCTCATAAAGAGTTGGTTTAAGGCTTGGCCGCAGAGCTGCAAGAATAAAACGATGATGATTAAATCAAGCAATACTGATATATAGCGCCTGAGGCCCGTTACATAACATATTCCATTTTCGTCTTTCTTTACCTTTTGAATAGCATTTATAGAAGAGAGAATAGAAAATAAGCGATTAAAAAACCTGTGTAACATATGCACTTTCCAACATTTGAGTGCCCCTGGCCGGACTTGAACCAGCATGCTTTTGCAAGCAACAGATTTTGAGTCTGCCGTGTCTACCATTCCACCACAGGGGCCTGCTTTAATGCTATAGGCAACACAGGATTAGTCAAATTTTTTATCTTTCAAGCGAGAATTAAATATTCTACAATAATCGATAGTTACTCTAAAAATTTAGAATGAATGAATTAGCTAATCTCATCGATTCAAGAAGCATAGATAAAGAAATATGCAAATTACCACATAACTTGGAAGCGGAGCAAATGCTCATCGGCGCAATGATTCGTGATAATAGAATTTGTGATGCAATCGAAGATATGATCACAGCAGATAACTTCTACGATCCACTGCATCAAAGTATTTTTACGCAGATATCCAAAACCAGAAAACACGGCATAGTTGCCAATGAATTGAGCCTCAAGATGTTTTTTGAGAATGACCAAGCATTTACCGAATGCGGTGGAGTTGAATATCTTGCAAAACTCGCAGCTAAGGCAAGTATCGCTCTTGATATCTATAGTTTGACTAGAATAATCCGCGATACTTACTTAAGAAGGTGTTTAATCGAGCTCGGGCAAGAAATAGTTGATGATAGTTATAACTATGACATCGAAAACCCTGCGCAGGTGCAAATTGAACAAGCAATGACAAAATTGTTCAACTTAGCAGTAAAAAAGCAAGGCGAGAAGACGTATATAAAGCTTGCAATTTCAGTTAAAGATGTGGTTGAAAAGATCAGCACGCTGAAAAATAATCCAGAAGCGCTAGGTATTACAACTGGACTCCAAGACCTAAATCAGCTTCTTGGTGGTCTGCAGAAATCTGACCTATTAATTCTAGCTGCAAGACCTTCTATGGGTAAAACAGCACTGGCACTGAACATTGCCCTTAATGCTTGTAAGGTTTTACAAAAAAGAGCAGACAAACAACACTACGTAGCGTTTTTCTCGCTTGAAATGTCAGCAGAACAACTAACTGCAAGATTGATCACTATAGATTCAGGAATTAGCTATTACAAGGCATTAACCGGGAGAATTAGTGACTTTGAATTGCATGAATTCATTAATGCTAGCACGGAGTTATCTGAATTGCCTTTCATCATAGATGACACCCCTGCGCTATCAATTAGTGCCCTTCGCACCAGAATACGCTTGCTGTATCAATTATATAATGTAGAAGTGGTATTTATCGATTATCTGCAGTTAATCAGAGGAACGACAAAAAGGAGCAATGAAAATAGAGTGCAAGAAATCTCAGAAGTGACACAAGGATTAAAAGCAATTGCAAAAGAGCTGAATATTCCTGTTGTTGCACTATCGCAGCTTTCTCGTTCTGTTGAGCAGAGAGACGACAAAAAGCCACAACTTTCTGATTTACGTGATTCAGGAAGCATAGAGCAGGATGCAGACATAGTAATGTTCCTCTATAGAGAAGAATATTATGAACTGAGAAAGCAGCCAAGTGAAGGGAGTAATAAACATCGAGAATGGCAAGAGAAGATGGAGAAAATTAGAAATATTGCAGAGCTCATTATTGCAAAACAAAGGAACGGACCAATCGGCAGTGTAAAGCTATATTTTGACTCCAGCAGAGGTGCATTTAAAGATTACACGGAAAGGCATAGTGTGTAACAATCTTTTGCCAACTTATTGTAATTTATCAATAAAATTGACATTACCTTTATTTGTGCTATAATTTTAATATTAAATTATTTATTTTAGTGAGGTATACAATGAAAAATATATTTAATAAAACTAACGCACCTTATCTTGTAGCTGGTGCTCTGGCTACTCTAACTTTATTAGCATCTGGAGTGTTTGCTGTAGCTCCTTATGCTCAGTTCTTAGCTCCAGTTGCAGCCTTGAGTGTTGGCCTTCCATTTATTATTGGTGGTGCTATATTTTCTGCTGTAGCTATTGCACTTTCAGCTGTAGTAATTAGCAAAAACAACGCTATTTCTGAGAAAGATGTTCAACTGGCTGAGAAAGTAGAAGAAATATCTAAAAAAGATGCTCAACTAGCTAAAGAAGAAGATAAAGTACAGGCTCAAAAGCAAACAATTTCTGGGCAAAATGACCAACTGACTAAAAAAGAAGCGGAAGTAAAAGCTAAAGAGGAGGAAAATTCTAAGCAAAAAATTGAAATTAATAAAAAAAATGAGGAGATTGATAATCAAAAAAAAGAAATAGAAGAATTTAAACCCAAGAAAACTTTTGTTCCGCAAGAAATAAAGGATATCCAAACAGCATCTCAAACAGCATCTCAAAAAGCATTTGCATCTGTAAACGAAGCGTACAGTAGTGGGCGTGTTCCTGGTATTGTTAAAGATGGCTTAAAAGATGTTTATGATACATCATATGATACATCAGTTGAGTCTATAAAAGGAGCC
>NZ_JAAXCS010000010.1:0-20164 GCF_013309895.1 Wolbachia endosymbiont of Atemnus politus
AAAAATTTAAGGATTTTATAGAGGAGCATCTTAAGAGATCTGGTTCTTTCTCTCTCGAAAATCCGGTTTATCCTGATTCAGAAAAGAGTAGTGTTACTCTGACCGGCATTCGCAAAATTGAATCTCTGGGCTCTAAACCACTTTCAGAAATAGATTCTGTTAAGGCTACGCAACAACGTCAAGAAAATAAAGAAGTAGAAATGAGTCATTAATGATTATCTGACCTTACTTACGCTATAACCCCTCAACCAGGGCTTTTACCCTAGCCCTGGATCTACAATGCCCGTAGAGCTGCAACTCTGGAAGTACTGTTTCTCATCCACTGTAGGTATTGTATGGTGCTGTCAACTTGGTCGTTGTAGTGTGTTTCTGGGAACATTAAAATTTCGTATTCAAAGTCATTGAGCCATATCGCTTGGTGCGGCAGAAAGACCTTGCCAGATTCTATAATTGGAACAATTTGGTGGAATCGAGCAAGTTTGTCTTCATGCGGCACTATTTCGATAATAGGTAAATCACTGTTTGCCTTTAGCTCTTGTACCAATTGCTGACCACTTGTTTTTGCTTCGATCAAAATTGCATGTGGCGACCATCTTGCCGCTAAGGACAGAACTTGCTCTTTAAGCTTTGGATACTCAAGTTTTGCGCGATATACATCGAGTAAATAGAATTTATTGTCCGCTTTTGCCCAGGTGGTGCAAACGCTAAAACTGCTCGTGTCGTTTGTTGAAACCGCAGTATCCCAACTTTGTGTTACATGCGAGAAGGAAACATTTCTATAGTGCTTCAGCCACTCTCGTTTAATTATGCCACTTGAAAGTGGCAGAGGATTCTGTTGATATTGCGCAGCAAAGGCATAACTTCCAAGTTCAGCTTTTATCGTCTCAACTTCTTCTTTTTCTAGGGGATATAGCAGCTGACCTTCCTTTTTTAAGTATAAAATTCTTGCGGATGCAGCGTAAAATGCTGTTTCATTGCTGGTGTGCCCATTTTTAGTTACTTGGATGACAGACAAGGAAGGTGCTGGCTTTTTGATTGAATGAATGATCTCATTATTTTCAGCTATCAGTGGCAAACAAACATGGTGCCACATGTTCTTTGGTTTAGAAAGAAGGTATCCAGTTAAATCCTCCAGGTGCAGTCTGTGCATCACCAGAACAATGACTCCTTTTTTTCTATTGTTGAGCCTGCTTACCAGAGTCTGGTCAAACCAGTCTGTAGCACGCTTTCTGAGCGTTTCGCTCAAAGCTTGGGCAGGGCTCAGCGGGTCATCGACAATGATGAAATCACCGCCTTCGCCAGTCAGCGTTCCTCCAACTGACGTTGCGATTCTATATCCCCTTTGCACTGTTTGAAATTTATATTTAGTGTTTTGTTCTGTGGATAGCTCTACCTCTGGGAACAGCCCTCTATACCAACTAGACTGCATTACGCACCTTGTATCGAGCGAGTGCTTTTCGCTAAGCCGCTGGGAATAGCTTGCAACTATTATCCTTGCGGTTGGCCGATGGCCCAGTATCCACGCAGGCCACGCAACACTCACACACATAGACTTCATCGAGCGCGGAGGCATATTGAATATTATTCGCCTCACTTCCCCAGTACTCGCGGCTTCTAGCCTGTCTGCTATGACTTTTATATACTGATAATCGTTATACTCACATCCAGGCATTACTGTTTGAAAGCATAGTTCGATGAATTTTAAAAAGTTCATATTAGTCTCCTATAGTGTTATTGGGTATTCAAGTAGCCATTTGGTGTCATCTCAGTGCTGAGATCCAGAAAAAATATAGGTCACGTGCTGGAATGACAAGGTTATCTCTCTATAGTGTCATCCCAGTGTCCCTCTCCTGTCATCCCAGTGCGTGACACTGGGATCTCATTCCACTCCATAATGATGTCATGCCTCTTTTTTCTGTCATTCAATGCCCACTTTCTTGTCATCCCAGCACCTCCATAGTGTCATCCCAGTGCGTGACACTGGGATCTAATTTTATTTTATGATTTCCTCATATAAATCAGTCCAATATGGATTTCTTTTCACAATCAAATCAATTTTCCATTCTCTCTTCCAGCTTTTTAGCAATTTTTCTCTATTAAAAGCCGTGTTTACGTCTTGAAATTCCTCGAAGTAAACTAATTTTTGCACATTATACTTCGATGTAAAGCCAGTTGTTCTTGTGTTCCCAAACCCGTTTAACTAAATTTGACGTAACACCTATATATAGAGCTTTATTGTATTTACTTGCAAGTATAATAACTTTTCATATCTAGTAAATAAATTTACTAGATCCCAGTGTCACGCACTGGGATGACATCATAGGAGTGCCGGAATGACACTTTTTTTGTTGCTCTTGAATTGCCTTAGCTATAAACATTAAGAAATTTACCAAATGAAGAAAAAAGGCAAAGAATCCCCGAATAGCGAGTTTTGACCCTCTAATAATGTAACTTGGCGCTGTAATAATGTGCTGACGCTTAGTTTAAGCGCGATTTTGGCTGCACGTGAAAAAATTTAAAAGACGTGCAACCCCGATAATTTATATAATCCGCCAATAAATACCTTAAGTTTTTTACTGAATTTTTGTCGTTGATCCTGCGCAGGTCAAAAACAAGTTTTGAGTCAGAAATACCCTTAATGACATGATAAGGAGAATGGAGTGGCTTGTCAAATAATTTCTTCGTTTCTAAAGAATTTAATAATTCTAAATCTGTCCAGTAAAGAGTAGTATCCCTGAAACTAGTACTACCCAAAGCACCGATATCGGCAGAAATACTTTCCAACCAAGACGCATTAGTTGGTCATATCGATAACGAGGTATCGTTGCTCTAATCCAAATAAATATGAATAATAGTAAAACTATCTTCAAAATGAACCAAATTAAGCCTGGAATTTTATACAGTAAACTAAGCTCTATAGGAGGATACCACCCTCCTAGGAAGAATATTGTCATCATAGCGCTTGCTAAAATCATGTTTGCATATTCTCCCAAAAAAAAGAGAGCAAAAGGCATTGATGAATATTCAACGTTATACCCAGAGACAAGCTCCGCTTCAGCTTCTGGTAGATCAAACGGGTGGCGATTAGTTTCTGCAAGAAGAGAAATAAAAAACACTACAGCTATGGGCATTAGTAGTATATCAACCCAAAATGGCATATTATGCTTTATTACTACCATTTCCCCGAGATTTAACGTGCCAGTTGTAATAACAATTGTGGCAACTATTAGACCTATCGAAACTTCGTACGAGATCATTTGAGCAGCCGACCTTATAGCGCCAAGAAACGCGTAATTGGAATTACTTGACCAGCCTGCAATAATGATGCCATATATTCCTAGAGAGGATACAGCTAGGACATAAAGCACCCCGACATTTATATTTGCTATAACTTTTACCTGCTGGTCGTTTTCTGTAGCACCAAATGGTATCACTGCCCATGCAATTAATGCTAAAATAAAGGTAAGCATTGGAGCCATGATGAATAATATAGTGTTCGCTCTAAATGGTATTATCGGCTCTTTGATTAGTAACTTAATAGCATCTGCAAACGGCTGTAATAGCCCAAAAGGGCCAACAACACTTGGCCCATGTCTCAACTGAATTGCGCCAATAACTTTGCGCTCAAAGTACACTAAATACGCAACTGAAAGCAGTAGCGGTACTAAAATAAATAAGATGTTAACTAGCGTATTCATAAAAGGCTTTAGTACAATCTGTCATTATTTTTGAAGCGCGACTTATTGGGTCTGTCATGTAAAAATTACACTCCTTTAAAGTAAAAGGTCTGTCGCTTAAGCTTATTTCACCATCACTAATCGGCACCCATTTGTTTTTCACCACTTGATCAGCGTTTCTGAACTGTGGACCAATGGTATCCAATTTTTTTCTCACGTCAAATAAACTATCATATGGCAAGGAGAGACCCAAATATTGCGATAAATTCTTGATGATTAACCAATCTTCCTTTGCTTCACCAGGAGGAAGTACAGCTAAATTTGTTCTCTGGGCTCGCCCTTCAGTATTCACATAAGTTGCATATTTCTCTGTGTATGCAGCTCCAGGCAAGATGATATCTGCTATGAGTGCTCCTCTATCACCATGATGACCTTGATAAATTACAAATGTATTTTCTAACTTTGATGTATCAATTTCATCTGTACCAAGAAGGTAAACAACTTCTATTTCACCACTTTCTGCCTGCTTCAGTATTTGATTAATGTCTTTTCCATCTTTCTTAGGAACGAATCCAATATCTAATCCACCAACTCTTGCTGCGGCTTTATGTAGCACGTTGAAACCATTCCAGTCATCTCTAACCATATTAAATTTTTCTGCGATTGTACTGGCTAGGGCTAAAATTGATTCGGAATCATCTCTTGTCAACGCATCTTGACCGATGATGAGCATAGGGCTTTGAGCAGCGCTCAGCAGCTTGCAAAATTTGTGATTTCCTTTCGCTATTTCATTTAAAATGCTGGGACTGTCGCCTAGCTTTTCAACATGATACAAATACTCGATGTCATAACCAACGCTTGCAATAGAAAAATTACCTTGTAAGTATCTTTTTCTTATGCGTACATTGATAATTGGCGCCTCTACTTTGGGATTTGTGTTTATAAGCAGACATAAATCTGCACTCTCAATACCCTCAATAGTAGTATTGAATACATATGACCCACGATTATTTGGTACAAGCTTTGCTCCATCCTGTCTGCAGTCTATATTGGCTGAGCCAAGCTTGTGCATCATTTCTTTTAGTAGAAGCATAGATTCACAGTCTGCTAGATCACCTGCAATTGCCGCTATTTTGTTTGGCTCTGTACTCCTTAGTTTTTTTGCAGCAACAGTTAGTGTTTCATTCCAATCAACTGGAACTAATTTACCATCTTTTTTTATGTAAGGTTGATCAAGGCGTTGTACTTTGAGTCCATCATAAGCAAAACGAGTTTTATCTGATATCCACTCTTCGTTGATTTCTTCATTGAGTCTTGGCAATATTCGCATAACTTCTGGACCACGGTAGTCAACTCTAATTGCGCTTCCCACAGCATCGAGCACATCTATAGTTTCACAATGTAATAGCTCCCATGGGCGCGCCTTAAATGAGTAAGGTTTGGAAGTCAAAGCCCCTACAGGACAGAGATCTATGATATTTCCAGACAATTCAGAGCTAATATGTTTTTTTATATAAGTGCTAATCTCTACATTTTCTCCCCTTCCAATTCCCCCAAGTTCATTTGTACCTGCAACGTCGGACAAAAACCTAACGCACCGAGTGCAATGGATGCATCGGTTCATTGCAGTTTCAATCAGTGGCCCAAAGTGTTTCTTTGGTACGGCTCTTTTATGCTCATCGAGCCTGCTTGTTCCATAGGCCATTGTTATATCTTGCAAATCGCACTCGCCGCCTTGATCGCAAATTGGGCAATCAAGCGGATGGTTAATGAGCAAAAACTCGAGCACCCCTTCACGTGCCTTTTTGACTTTAGGGGTATCAGTGTGAATAACCATACCTTCTACAACTGGCATTGCACAGGAAGCTACTGGTTTTGGAGGCCCGCCTTCTACTTCAACCAAACACATTCTGCAATTACCGGCAATTGCTAAACGCTCATGGTAACAAAAGCGTGGAATTTCAACGCCCACAGCCTCACAGGCTTGGATTATAGTAAATCCAGGCTCTACTTCACATTCCTGAGAATTGATAGTAACTTTTACCACAAACTCAAACCAACTATACAGCTTTATAGGGTTGCCACTTATCTCATCTTCAACTAGATTGCCATTATCATACTGAGCAGACATATAATTCATGCGCGAGTCGCGGTCTATATATCTAACTGGTTTTACCGGTTTATCTTTATACATTTTTTGTTCAGCTTTCTTACGCTGAGTAGGGTTATTTTTACTAGCTGTTTTCGCTTTTCCGCCTGCTGCCATATGAACTCCTAAAAACTTCTCATTTTATTTTAACACTTATAGCGTCAATATTAAATAACCTTAAAGTTTCAATGGATATCTAAATTATTGAGTACTATGGCTAAAGTAACTGAGTCGTCATCCCGCTACGTGTTAGCGGGATCTCTTGTTGGCGGCTGAGAGATACCGCGACAGTATGACAGTAACATCGGTAAACCTCAGTTACTCTAGCTAAATGATTGAGATGAAGTTATCATATATTTATATACTTACAAATAAGACTAATAGCACATTGTATATTGGTGTTACTGCAAATTTGATTAAGAGGATTTGGGAACACAAAAACAAAGTTGTTTCAGGTTTTACATCAAGATATAATGTAAATAAACTTGTATATTTTGAAGAATTTGAAGATATAAGTTTAGCTGTTGCAAGAGAAAAGCGCCTGAAAGGGTGGCCAAGGCAGTGGAAAATTAATTTGATCAATCAAAAGAATTCTAGCTGGGTTGATTTATATTACTCAACTTTAAGATAGGGATAGTACCTATGCTGAGATCCCGCTAACACGTAGCGGGATGACAAATTGTAGGGAAGCCTAAATTATTTAGCTATAGGTTTATAATCTATCACTACCGTGTTTGCAATTTTATCGTGAAAAGCTTGTTTATGTTTATTATCTACTGCACATACTAAAACTAGGATTAGTATAGCTAGAAGTAAAATAGGATTATAAAGCGATATACAGTAAATTATGAAAAAAGCGATGGTTCTTTTTATTGCTTGTATTAGAGTGATCTGCTCAAGTGTATCTTTGTCTCTTACACGCATGCTAAATAACAAGTGCCCTAGAGTGCCGCCAAATTTTACTAGCATGAATATATTGAATACACATGGTATCATTAAAAATAAAGAAAATACAATCGTGGTGATTACAATTATTGCACCCATGATCCCTTGTATTGCGTGTGTAAGTGAGAAACCCACCGCCATTGAACCAAATGGTATTGCGATAAATAAAATACAATCAACTATGAATGCTAAAACACGTCTTGTCATTGTTGAGTAGTTTACTTTTTTATCCATGTACTACCTATAAAGGAAAACTCAACTCGGTTTATAGTCTATTACTACTGTTTTTGCAATTTTATCATACACAGTCTGTTTGCGCTGATCAAATACTGCAAATAATATAACTAAAATTGGTAAAATGGAAACCCAACCGAAGGCTTGAGGTGAGGAAAGCATACACCAAAGAACTCCACTTAAAACACACCTTATTGTTGCTTGTACTGGAGTAACATTTTTAAGCGTATTCGCATTTTTTATATATATGCCACACAATAGTTTTCCTGGAGTACCACCGTACTTCGTTATCATAAAGATGCTAAACACTAGATATGTTATAAGGAACACTGTTGCAAGGATCATTATGCGAGTCGTTACAGTGTAATAAAATTCTTCTATATTATCCAACGATGAGGGATACTGAAATAGAGAAAAGACTAAAATAAATGCTACTACTGTCCATAAAACGCTGTCAACCACATATGCTAAAGCTCGCCTCAGAATTCCTGCATAACTTATTTCAGTATTCATAACCCCACCTATATTTCATAATATCATCATATAATATAAAAGCACGTTATTAAATAACCGTAAATATACTAATTTGGATAATACTAGCTGCTTGTGCCACTCTATTATTTGAATTAACATTAAGTCATTTATAATCGGGAAAGTTATGTCAACACCAATCACAGTTGCATATGGCGACGGTATCGGACCAGAAATTATGGAAGCGGTGCTGTCAATATTGCGCGAAGCAGAAGCAAAAATCTCAATAGATATTATTGAAATAGGTGAGCGTGTTTATAGTAAGGAATGGTCTCACGGAATTTCTCCAAGTGGTTGGGAATCAATTGGAAGGACAAAAATATTATTAAAATCTCCAACAACAACTCCTCAAGGTAAAGGCCACAAAAGCTTAAATGTAGCGCTCAGAAAGAACCTAGGGTTATATGCAAATATCAGACCGTGTATTTCATATCATCCTGTGATAGAAAATAAATTCGATAAGTTTGATATTGTGGTGATACGCGAAAATGAAGAAGACGTTTACACCGGAATAGAGCATAGGCTCACTGGTGACTCTTACCAATGCACTAAAATTATTACTAGATCTGGCTCAGAGAAAATATGCAGATACGCTTTTGAATACGCGAAAAAACACAACAGAAAAAAAGTAACTTGCCTGACTAAAGACAACATAATGAAAATGACCGACGGCACTTTCCATGCAGCGTTTGATCGTATTGCAAAAGAATACCCAGATATAAAGGCAGAACATTATATAGTTGATATTGGAATGGCGCGTGTTGCCACAGAGCCCGAAAGCTTCGATATTATAGTAACCGAGAACTTGTATGGTGATATATTGTCAGATATAGTAGCACAAACCTCAGGTTCTGTAGGGTTAGCTGGAAGTAGCAATATAGGTAATGAATATGCAATGTTCGAAGCAGTTCACGGTTCTGCTCCTGATATTGCAGGAAAAAATGTAGCTAATCCTTCAGGCCTTTTAAATGCTGCAGTGCATATGTTAATTTACGTAGGTCAAGTGGGTACTGCAAAACTAATTTACGATGCATGGCTCAAGACTTTGGAGGATGGAATACACACTGCCGATTTATATAAAGAGAAAAAGAGTAAACAAAAAGTTGGTACCAAAGAATTTGCAGAAGCTATTGTAGATAACCTAGGAAAGAAACCTGCAACATTATCTGAGCTTATAATTAGCAGTAGTGCAAGTAGTAAAATGAGTAAAATACAAGATAGCTACGAACAGGACTACAAAGTTAGAAAGCTGGTTGGTAGCGATATAACACTTGCTTGGGACAAATCAAGCAATTTTGATCAAATAGCAGAGTTATTCGAGTCGAGTAATCCGAAAATTATAGCAATATACTCAAAAGGACTTGCAATTTGGCCAGGAAGTTCAAAATCTTCAAGTGATCAAATAACCTGCAGATTTATTGCAAGTAATGAAATTATAAATAGTGATATAAATAGCCTGCTAGTCAAACTTGAAGAAAATAACTTTGACGTGGTGAGAATGGATAAATTGTATTTATATGATGGGAAAGAGGGATTTTTTGTTTAAATAAAATACTTAAAAGAGATATCATAAATGAAATGGACTCAAAAAAAGTAGAACTGATATTTGAAAAGTTTCAAGAATCGAATCCTATACCGAAAATAGAGCTAAATTACACCAATCATTTTACATTACTGGTTGCAATAGTTCTATCAGCGCGGACGACCGATGTGAGTGTTAATAAAATTACAAAAGAACTATTTAACATCACCGATACGCCAGAAAAGATGCTGAGCTTGGGACAAGAAAAGTTGAGAAAACGCATAAGCAGTATTGGTTTGTATAACTCCAAAGCAAAAAATATAATTGAACTCAGCAAAATATTAGTTGAGCGGCACGATAGCAAGGTGCCTACCGATTTCAACGACTTGGTGTCTTTGCCAGGAGTTGGGAGAAAGAGCGCTAATGTGTTCTTAAATTCAGGGCTAGGCTTTCCAACATTGGCAGTTGATACTCATGTTTTTAGAGTTAGCAATAGAGTTGGACTTGTGGAAGAAAAAGATGTGTTTAAAACAGAACAGTCTCTTTTGAATGTAGTGCCAAAAAAATACCTGCTTTATGCCCATCACTGGCTGGTTTTACATGGTAGATATGTTTGCAAAGCACAAAAACCTTCGTGTGAAACGTGCATAATCCATGACTTATGCGAATTTGAGGTCAAGAGGTCCTTCTCTTGTCATTTAAGTAGTTCATAGAAATGCTAAAAACCGCTTGACAACCCCCGCCAATCTTATTATCATGACAATTAGGGTATTTCTGACTCAAAACTTGTTTTTGATCCGCGCGGATTCAATGACAAAAATTTAGTAAAAAACTTAAGGTATTTATTGGGGCTACATGTCTTTTAAATTTTTTCACATGCAGCCAAAATCGCGCTTAAACTAAGCGTCAGCACATTATTACAGCGCCAAGTTACAGTATTATAGGGTCAAAACTCGCATCACGGGGTTTTTTTTGCCTTTTTTCTCGCTTGGTAAATTTCTTAATGTTCAGATTGGTTGCAATTATGAAACGGGTAGAAAGGCAACACTCTTATGATGTCATTCCAGTACTGGAATCCAGCATTTCTGCAGTCATATTGAAAACGTTATGTTTTAGTAGCTGCCTTCTATAAATCAGTTTGCTTGCTCACAAGCAAACTTTCCTGGATCTCAGTGTCTGGGCACTGGGATGACACCATTATAGAGATCCCTGTGTCCGCTACTTGAATGACACCCTAGGGGGCACTGGAATGACAAGAGAAAGAATTATAAATTCATGGATCCCAGTGTCACGCACTGGGATGACACCCTCCTGTTTTGGATTCCAGTGTCTGGGCACTGGAATGACACCCTCCGTTTGGATCTATGATGAGAGATACTACGGCGGTATGACGTGCTTTCTTGTGTTAGCTATAGATCAAAATTTACTCTAAAAAAATAAATGTAACAAACAAGGCACCCTCTTTAAATGTTGCTATATTGGACGATATTTTCTTAACTTGATGAGTATCATCACTAAGTCCTGTCTTTTATACCCTAATCTTCGATGTTATATACGTTCTTTTCTTTTTCTAATCTTTCTTGCTCTTCAATACAATGTATAGCAAGCGGATTGGCTTTCAGTCTTTCAATCCCTATTTCTTCTCCTGTCCCTTCACAATAGCCGTAAGTACCTAATTTTATTTTTTCTAATGCCTCCTTAATTTTTTCTCTTCTCTCTTTTCTGCGCTTGATCAGTTTCTCATTTCCACTATCTTCATCAGAGTAATATATACTATCTTCTAGTTCTTGTTTCTCTAGCTCAGCAAGCATCGATTGCAACTTTAAGTTGAAGTACTCCATCTGTTTTACGCTCATGTATTCTTCATCTTCTGAAGGAGTGTAACCTTCTGATAATTTTATTTTTGGTAACTCTTCCATAATTGCATTATTAATTAAATAATAAAATCTGTATAATCTATGAATAAGAAATTATACTATCTCAAAGTAAACACTATAATTTATAATAAACATTTAAAAGCCTAGTATGATCGGCTTGTTAAAAAAATTAACAATAAACAATAACAATTTCATCTATATAATATGTATTTTTATTGTAATGTTAAGCTTATCTTCATTTACACTTGAAAATAACAGTACACAGGAAGTTATGTTAACATTTACATGGATATGCGCTACATTTGTTCTGCAAATCTCTACAAATAATTTATTTGCTTCTGATTATCATGACGGAATATTAGAGCAAATCTTCATACATAACCACTTTCCTCTAAGTTTATAATTGCTTATAAAATTTTTGCCCACTGGTTATTGTTTGGGTTGCCGATTTCAATAATTTCTTCCATGTTTAGCTTCGTAGTGCTGGGTAACAATATTGAATACTCAGTAGCAATTGGCTTATCTTTGTTACTAAATACGCTGATAGTAATTAATATTTCAGCTACTGGAAATGCATTAATGATCGGTCAAAACAATTTGGCGTCAGGAATATCACAAATTCTTGTTTTGCCGATCACAATGCCAACTTTTGTATACTTTAAATTACTAGTTCAGTTTGAAAGTTTATCTTTGAATATTCATATATTACTTATTACTGCGTTAATTTTTGCCATTCTGATAGTTAATAGCACTATAGCTGCCCATATGGCACTGAAATTTGCTGTAGAGCAGGATTAGAAAGTTTTGTCATATTCCACAGAAGAACTGCTGCCGATAAAGTTTAAGCTTACTAAATACATTTCTGTAGATTCAGATCTACTTGATTTTGGTTTGAAGTATTTTACTGTTTTGAACATTTTTTTTAACTCGTTGCAAAAATCTTTGTCAGATTCTCCTTGAAAAATTTTTACTACAAACTTACCGCCATGATTTAGGAATGCTTTGCAAGGTTCAATGCTGCTTCGCATAGAAGCATGATTCTTATATGGTCCAACGATTTTAAACCACAAGACTCTGGGGCCATATCAGATAAAATTACATCAAATTTTTGATTTTTTAATCTTTCCTTTAAAATTTCAAGCTCGTTTATAATATCGCATTGTACATATTCTACTCCATTAATCGTGTTTATTGGCTTTATGTCAACGGCAACTACATTTGCTCCTTTCTGGGATGCAACTTGTGACCATCCACCGGGAGAAGCGCCAAGGTCAATAATTTTTTGTCCCTTTTGGAGCAATTTAAATTTATTATCTATTTCTATCAACTTGTATGCCGAGCGCGATCTATATCCATCCTTATTAGTTTTTTGTACATACTTGTCATTTAAATGACGATGCAACCACCTGGTTGAAGATAATTTTCGACCTTTAGCTGTTTTTACTCTAGTTTTTATCGCTGGTACCTACTTACTATTAATTATGTCTTTGAGCTCTTTTTCAACTACTTCTTTCACCAGTGTATGTAGATACTTATTTAGCCATTCCGATAACTGAGGTTTTAAAAGAGACGTAACTAATTCCTCAACGGTGAGATTTGCTTTTTTTTTTGTTGCTTATGCTGTAATTCATTTTGCATCTTTTCAAGTAGCTCTTTAATCTCTTTCATATTTTCTTTTAAAACTAGATGATCATTATTTTGTACTTGTAAGCTACTATTATCCACTCTATCACTGCTAATTTGGGTATTATGCTGCAAGCGAACACCTTTTTCTTTCTCTAAATCGTGGCTATGACTGTTGAGTTTGGTATTATCGAAAACCATTTCCTCGCTCTGATCATTATTGTTGATGTCTTCTTTATCCTCCTTTCTATTACCTTCTTCTGGATCTTCCAAGTACTCTTCTTCAAGGTACAGCACATCATCATCTTCTTTCTCTTTTATTTTCACTTTGTCATCATTTGCGTTTTTACCAGATATAGCTTTTTTATATCCTCTAGGATATCTTTTACAGATTGATTATTTTGTCCATCATTCATAACGCTAATACCATTAAATTTAGAAATCTATACTATTTATCGTAAAAAGCAACTTGTAAACACTGATCACGTAATCACTTTTTGCTTCAACTAAATCCGAACGTGCTTTAAATAATGCATCTTCAGTGTCCAAAAGCTCAGTTGTGCTTTTTAAATTTTGAAGTTGACTTCTTGCTCAACTCCTTCTAACGCTAGGGCTGCTGCTTTTTCGGCCTCTTGACTTGCTTTAATAACAGCCTTTGCTGTCAGGACGTTATTCCAAGCATTTACGACCTCTTTTTCTATATTCTTCACTGTCTCATAATAATCATGAGTGGATCTTTTTGCATCCATTCTAGCTTGACTTACACCAAAAGCATTCATTCCTCTCTTAAAGATTGGAACATCAAGAGTAAAACCAATCCTGACATTTCCTAATATCTCCTCGAATAAAGGCTTCTCTTTCTTGCTCAAATCAAGATTTGTACTTGCAGCAAGATTTAAAGATGGAAGCAATTTAGAGGTTGCAGCAATCACTCCCATTCCGGCTGCTCTTTTTTGATAAACTGCTGCTTTTAGAGACAGATTATTGGTTTTTGCTAATTGTAAACACTCGGTTAGTTCCGGAATGGAAGGTAATTTATCATTAGCTTCAGAAAGTTCATCAGGATCTTCACCAATTAAGTGAAAGTAAGCAATGTTTGCCAATTTTAATTTGCCTTCAGCATCGACTCTTTCTGACACTGAAGATGAAAATTTTGCTTTTGCTAGTGAAACTTCAGCGTTGGTCACCTCTCCAAGGGAAAGACGTTTTTTCATCGCTGACAAGTGCTCTAGAGAAACGCGTTCTTTGTGCTCTCTCAATTTTAATATTTCTGTCCTTCGTAAAACGTCAACGTATGCTTTTACGGTATTAAGCGCAAGTTCTTGTTTCAACTGTTGAAACCGCATCTTTTCTGCTTTGAGGAGGTTACTTGATCGGTTAAATGTAGCAAAAGTGCCACCGCCGTCTATTATTCTCTGACTCAATATAAGGCCTGAATTTTGTGAGTTGCCAATAATATTAAAACCACTATCAAAGTTGTATCGCAAGTTAATCTCAGGTAAAAATCCAGCTAGCCCGGAAGATTTTAGCTGTCTTTCTGCGCTTTTATATTGGTAGAATTGAGATTTTAATTTTGAACTATTTTTAATGGCTTTATTTATAGCTTCTTCAAGATCGATTGCATAGCAACTTATAGTACTAAAAATGACCGCGAGCGTAATAATTAACCGAAACATTCTACTCCTATGTATATTGGGCTGTGCAGCTAAATTACTAACATAAATTGCTTTAGTAATCAATAACTAATGTTGTTGACAGTATTTAGAAATTAAGTGTATCATAGCTTACTATTGTATAATTGAAACGATGAAGACTTTTTTCTTAAAAGAAAAACAAATCAATAAAAGGTGGTTTGTTATAGATGCAGAAGGGTTAGTAGTAGGAAGGCTTGCGGCGTTTGTAGCAACATTACTGCGTGGAAAACATAAACCTGAATATACACCTCATATGGATTGTGGTGATAATGTAATTATCATCAACGCAGAGAAGGTGCATTTTACTGGAAAGAAACTTAAAGAGAAAATTTACTATAAGCATACAGGTTATCCTGGTGGTTTGAAAAAAACTACTCCGGGTAATATTCTGAATGGCAAATTCCCCGAGCGTGTAATAGAAATGGCAGTACAAAGGATGCTTGATGGTGGCCCTATGGCACGTAAGCGTTTTGAAAATTTATATGTTTATTCTGGTACAGAATATAAGCACCAAGAGCAGCAACCTGAAAAGATAGATTTTGCTTCTTTGAATCGTAAAAATAAAAAAATGATGGAGTAAAAATGGAAAATTCTGTAATAAATCAATCAGAAAAAATAACTAAACCAGCAATTGATTCACTGGGTTGTTTATATGCTACAGGTCGAAGAAAGGAATCTGTAGCAAGAGTATGGATAAAGCTAGGAAGTGGAAAGTTTAATGTTAATCAGAAAGACAAGCTATTGGATTACTTTAAGAGGGAATCAGTATGCCAGATAGTGAAAATGCCACTTATTGTAGCATCTATGCTAGATAAGTATGATATATTTGCAACTGTGCAAGGTGGAGGGTTGTCTGGTCAAGCAGGTGCTTTAGCTCATGGAATAAGCAGAGCTTTAAGTAAAATAAGCCAGGATTTACACTCTATATTGCGTAAAGACGGATACTTAACACGAGATTCACGTGTTGTTGAACGTAAAAAATATGGTCAACACAAAGCTCGGAAAAAATGTCAATTTTCCAAAAGGTAGTTATTTTTTAGTGATGCTTTTTGTAAATGTTATATAAATGTTAAAAAAGTGTATGATGTTATCTATTTTCACGATAAATTTAGTTGACTATCGGTATGAACGTAATATGCTGTTTGTGTAATTTTTTCAATATTAAGGTAATTTATGAGTAAGGAAGATATAATAAATAAATTAAAACAAGCTTGTTCTAGTCAAGGTGTATAAATAACAAAATCTGGCTTGAGCAAGATTTTTGATGCGTTTATGGAAATAATAAAGGATACACTAGATGAGAATGGTGAAATACGTCTCCATGGAGTAAGTACATTTTCTACTGCTATAAGTCAGGAGAAACAATGTCGTAATCCTCAAAGTGGTGAAATCATGACTGTTCCTAAAAAAACAAGAGTGAAATTTAAAAAAGCGAATCAGACTCTTTTAAGCACTTTAAATGAGAAGGAAAAAGCTGTAGTTAATTAGATATCATCATTTTCATTGTTTTAACTGCGCTGTGTAAGCCGTAAAGCACGGCTTCACTGATTAAATAATGGCCTATATTAAGAGCTGAGATGTGAGGTATCGCTTTTATCATTTTAGCATGTGTAAAAGTTATGCCATGTCCTGCGTGGCATTCTATTCTTAGCTTATTTATATACTCTGCAGCATTAGTAATTAACTGTAGTTTTTTCTCTGATGGACTATCACAATAATCTCCTGTGTGGATTTCTATTATGTCAGGTTTTGTCTCTAGCTTCTCGAGATATCTTAGTTGATTAATGTTTGGATTGATAAACAGTGAGACCTTTATACTAGAGCTGTGTATTTCCTCTATTATTCTAGAAAGTTTATTATACATATTAATGATATCTAAACCACCTTCTGTTGTTAATTCTTCTCTTTTTTCTGGCACTATGTTAATCGAATAGGGTTTTACCTTTTTTGCTATTTCAAGCATCTCTTCTGTAGCTGCAATTTCGAGGTTCAGCTCAGTATTGATGCTTTTTTTGAGGTTAAACACATCCTTATCTCTAATATGTCTTCTCGTAAGTGTACGGTGATAAAATCTGCTCCAGCATAAATGGCTATTTCTGCTGCTTTCAGTGGATCTGGGTAAGAAGTTCCACGCGCATTACGGAGGGTTGCAACGTGATCGATGTTAACACCTAGTTTCATAATCCACCTCAAAAACAGATTATACATGTCATTAAGTCTTTTGCATAGTCATTGTTTAATACCATAGCCGGGCTAAAAAACCCCTTGACAAATCCCGCCAATCTCATTACAATGACAATGAAGCTATTCATTTAGCTTCAATCTGTGCAAATTAAATGGCGAAAGTATCACGGTTGGCGTCTTATTTTTTAATTTTTGCACTATGTGCACCTTATGTCTTTATAAATTTCACCTAGATTTCTAGGTTTTTGCCTATACAAGCTAAAATGCGATTATAAGTCGTTTAAGACAGTATAGTACGCCAACAGGATTAGAGAGTGAGCAACTTCTAGCACGGGGTTTCTTTTGCCTTTTTTTCTTCTTAGTTAATTTCTTAACGTTTAAGTAAAGATTAGTTGTAGTTTAAAAGCAGCTAAATTGCAGCGTTTAAGGCTAAAAAGATGCCAATGTTTTTGAACAGATATTGACCAGGGGTTCTTTTATCTTTTTTTCGATTTGGTAAATTTCTTAATGTATTTAGCTTAATACAAAGATTAAAGATAAATTTTAGGCCTAAAATTCCCACAATGTTACGATAAGGGGGACTGGCAATAGTTTTATTTCTATAGAATTTTAATCACTCTAAACCAGTCCGGTAAAGAGCAGTATCCCTGAAAATACTACTACCCAAAGCACCGATATCGGCAAACACTTTCCAACCATGACGCATTAGTTGGTCATATCGATAACGAGGTATCGTCTCTCTGATCCAAATAAATATGAAATAATAGAAAAATTATCTTCAAAACGAACCAAATCAAGCCTGGAATTTTGTATAGCAAACTAAGCTCTATAGGAGGATACCACCCTCCTAGAAAGAATATTGTCATCATAGCGCTTGCTAAAATCATGTTTGCATATTCTCTCAAGAAGAAGAGTGCAAAAGGCATTGATGAATATTCAACGTTGTATCCGGAAACAAGCTCTGCTTCAGCTTCTGGCAAATCAAACGGGTGGCGATTAGTTTCTGCAAGAAGAGAAATAAAGAACACTACAGCCATGGGGGGCATTAGTTAGTAGTATATCAACCCAAAATGGCATATTATGCTTTGTTACTACCATTTCTCCGAGATTTAGCGTGCCAGTTGTAATAACAATTGTGGCAACTATCAGGCCTATCGAAACTTCGTATGAGATCATTTGAGCAGCTAACCTTAGAGCGCCAAGAAATGCATAATTGGAATTACTTGACCAGCCTGCAATAATGATGCCATATATCCCAAGAGAGGATACAGCTAGAATATAGAGCACTCCAACATTTATGTTTGCTATAACTTTTGGAATTACTATTTGCTGTCCATTTTCTGTAGCGCCAAATGGTATCACTGCCCAGGCAATTAATGCTAAAATAAAGGTAAGCATTGGAGCCATAAGGAATAACATGGTGTTCGCTCTAAATGGTATTATCGGCTCTTTGATTAGTAACTTAATAGCATCTGCAAATGGCTGTAGCAGCCCAAAAGGGCCAACAACACTTGGGCCATGTCTTAGCTGAATCGCACCAATAACTTTGCGTTCAAAGTACACTAAATATGCAACCGAAAGCAGTAGCGGTACCAAAACAAATAAGATGTTAATTAGCGTATTCATAAAAGGCTTTAGTACAATCTGTCATTATTTTTGAAGCGCGACTTATCGGGTCTGTTATGTAAAAATTACACCCCCTTTAAAGTGAAAAGTTTGTCGCTTAAGCTTATTTTACCATCGCTAATCTGCACCTATTTGTTTTTCACCACTTGATCAGCGTTTCTGAACTGTGGACCAATGGTGTCTAATTTTTTTCTCACGTCAAATAAACTATCATATGGTAAGGAGAGGTCCAGATATTGAGATAAATTCTTGATAATCAACCAATCTTCCTTTGCTTCACCAGGAGGAAGTACAGCTAAATTTGTTCTCTGAACTCGACCTTCAGTATTCACACAAGTTGCATATTTCTCTGTGTATGCAGCTCCGGGTAAAACGATATCTGCTATGTGTGTCCCTTTATCGCCATGGTGACCTTGATAAATTACAAATGTATTTTCTAACTTTGATATGTTAATTTCAACTGCACCAAGAAGATAAACAATTTCTATTTCGCCACTTTCTGTCTGCTTTAGTATTTGGTTAATGTCTTTTCCATCTTTTTTAACAAATCAAATATCCAATCCGTCAAAGTTTGCTGCGACTTTATGCAGCACGTTAAAACCATTCCAGTCATCTCTGACCATATTAAATTTTTCTGCAATTGTAGCAACTAGGACTAAAATTGACTCGGAATCGCCTCTTGCTAATGCATCTTGACCAATGATGAGCATAGGGCTTTGAGCAGCACTCATCAGCTTGCAAAATTTGTGATTTCCTTTCGCTATATCATTTAAGATACTAGGATTATTGCCTAGCTTCTCAACATGATATAAATACTCAGCAACAGGACTACGATTGCAATGGTAAAATTACCTTGTAGGTACCTTTTTCTTATGCGTGCATTAATAATCGGTGCCTTTACTTTGGGATTTGTGTCGATAAGCAAGCATAAGTCTGCATTCTCAATGCCCTCAATAGTGGTATTGAACACATATGATCCACGATTATTCGGTAAAAGTTTTGCTCCGTCCTGTCTGCAGTCTATATTTGCTGAGCCAAGCTTGTACATCATTTCTTTCAGTAGAAGCATAGACTCACAATCTGCTATATCACCCGCAATGGCTGCTATTTTGTTTGGTTTTGTACTCTTTAACCTTTTTTTCAGCAACTGTTGACGCTTCATTCCAATCAGCCGAATCTAATTTACCATCTTTCTTTACGTAAGGTTGATCAAGGCGTTGCATTTTTAGTCCATCATAGGCAAAACGAGTTTTATCTGATATCCACTCTTCATTAATTTCTTCATTGAGCCTTGACTTCAGGGCCACGATAGTCGACTCTAATTGCGCTTCCCACAGCATCGAGCACATCTATATTTTCACAATGTGATAGCTCCCCTGGGCGCGCCTTAAATGAGTAAGGTTTTGAGGTTAAAGCTCCCACAGGACAGAGATCTATGATATTTCCAGACAATTCAGAACTAATATGCCTTTTTATATAAGTGCTAATCTCTACATTTTCTCCCCTTCCAATCCCCCCAAGTTCATTCGTGCCTGCAACGTCAGACAAATACCTGACGTACCGAGTGCAATGGATGCACCGGTTCATTGCAGTTTCAATTAGCGGCCCAAAGTGTTTTTTTTTTGTACAGCTCTTTTATGTTCTTTAAGTCTGCTTGTTCCTTTTCCATAGGTCATTTTTATCTCTTGCAAATCGCACTCGCCGCCTTGATCGCAAATTGGGAAATCAAGCGGATGGTTAATGAGCAAAAACTCGAGCACCCCTTCACGTGCCTTTCTGACTTTAGGGGTATCAGTGTGAATGACCATACCTTTTACAACTGGCATTGCACAGGAAGTTACTGGTTTTGGAGGCCTGCCTTCTACTTCAACCAAACATATTCTGCATTTACCGGCAATTGCTAAACGCTCATGGTGACAAAAGCGTGGAATTTAAACGCCCACAGCTTCACAGGCTTGGATTATAAATAATAATTTTATATATTGCAAAGTGACATCGAAGAAAGAATTAAAAATTTGCCTTGACCGGGACTTGAACCCGGATCTTCCAATTACATGTTGGGTGCTCTACCTGTTAAGCTACCAAGGCACTTATCAACGATG
>NZ_JAAXCS010000098.1:0-4567 GCF_013309895.1 Wolbachia endosymbiont of Atemnus politus
TAAGTAAAGATGAGGACAAGGGATTCTTAAAAACTATATCGGAAAAAATATCAGAAGAAGAGAAATTCAAAAGACTAGTTGAACAAATTGGTAAAGATCGGGTAATGATAGAAAAGCTCGAAACTTTAGGTAATCAGTTGTTAATTAACAGAATTATAGGTGGGGCAGCATTTACAACGCTGACGGGTGCACTAGCAGGTACATTAGCAATAGGGGGAGTGGCTGGTACATTAGTAGTAGGCGGAGCAGCGTTAGCAGGGTTTTTAGCAATAGTAGCTATAGCTGCCATTGTTTATACGGTGTATCGACATAGAGGTGAAATAAAAGAAGGGGTACTTGATGCGGGAAAAGCAATAAAAAGTTTGTTTAAAGATTTAATAGATAAATTGCCTACAGTTCAAGCAAGAGAGAATAATTTTGCTAAGTTGAATAGCGATTTATTAGAACAATATCACAAGAGTACCGAAGAAGAGCGAACAAAGCCTAATAATAAAATAGAAATAATAACAATGCTCCAAGATAAAGATCAGCGATCGGCTATAATGAAGTTAATAGAAGACAAAACCATTAGCTTTTCAAAGGAAGGGGAGAATGGTATGGACAGACTTGTAGAAAAAGGTACTAGTACTCATGAAGCTGATAAGGAAGCACTTAAGGAGCTCATGGACAAATTTCAACCTGCAATTATGGCTATTGGTAACAATAACATAGAAGAGGTAAAAGAAAAAGTTAATAAAAAGGTTCAGGAAATGAAGCCGCAATCTCAGGTAGGTGATCCAAGTTCTGAGCAAGTAGTAGATTCGGAAGAACAAATTACACCTTCCTAATGGCTTTGTTGCATAGTCATTAACGCGATTTTCTCCAAAGAAGCTGCTTTACTTTCTGCTCAGCATATCCATCAAATCAGATTCTTTGAATTTGCTGTGGTCAACTTTGCTGAATTTATTTACCACCGCGCTAATTTGATCATATTGCTTAATTAAGAGGTTAACATCTGGCACACTCGTTCCAGAACCTTTCGCAATTCTGAGCCTCCTCTTGCCATTTAAGATATCTGGATCTCGCCTTTCCTTTTCAGTCATCGAATTTATGATAGCTATATATTTTTTCACTTTACTATCATCTGGCAC
This sequence comes from Wolbachia endosymbiont of Atemnus politus, assembly GCF_013309895.1. Classification (NCBI taxonomy): domain Bacteria; kingdom Pseudomonadati; phylum Pseudomonadota; class Alphaproteobacteria; order Rickettsiales; family Anaplasmataceae; genus Wolbachia; species Wolbachia endosymbiont of Atemnus politus. Next base: position 1,131 of record NZ_JAAXCS010000098.1, read on the forward strand.
TCCGCTACTTAGCTTTTTTGTAAACGAGCTTGGGATGAACTTCATTATGTTGCTGATGCCATCCATTTTATTCAGAGTTTTTAGCATTCCTACCAAATCATTCAGGTCAAATTTGCCTTTTTTTACTTTCTTTTGTAGTTTATCAATCTCTTCCTGACCAACGATTTCAGTAGCCCTTTCAACCAACGAGACGACATCACCCATGTCAAGTATTCTTTTCGCGATTCTGTCAGGGTAAAAATCATCAAGATCACTTAACTTTTCACCACAAGCAATAAATTTAATTGGGCAATTAGTTGTCATTTTCATAGAGAGGGCAGCACCACCGCGTGCATCGCCGTCAACGCGGGTGAGAATAATACCAGTTACCCCTATTGTTTCATTGAATGATTTGGCGATATTCACTGCATCCTGGCCAATCATTGCATCGGCTACTAAAATAACTTCTGCAGGTGAAGCTATTTCTTTCACAGCCTTCAACTCATTCATCATATTTTCGTCGATATGAATCCTACCTGCGGTATCTAGTATCAATACATCATAGTTATCGTTCTTTGCTGCTGCCAGTGCCCTTTTTGTAATTGCAATAGGCTTTTCATCTATCGCTATAGGTAAGGTTTGTACATCTATTTGTTTACCGAGCACCTCAAGCTGTTTCTGGGCAGCCGGCCTGTAAATATCTAAAGAGGCAAGCATTACTTTTTTCTTTTGTTTTTTTAGCTTTAAAGCAAGCTTTCCTGAAGTGGTTGTTTTACCTGCGCCTTGTAAGCCCACCATCATAATTATAGCAGGAGGTTTAACTGCTAGGTTCAATTCACTTTTTTCTGGTCCGAGGATTGCAACTAAATTATCCTGCACAATTTTGATTATCATTTGTGCTGGAGAAACACTTTTTATGACTTTTTCCCCTATGACCTTATCTTTAATGTCATTGATGAATTTTTTTGCAACTTCAAGCGAAACATCAGCTTCAATTAGGGCTATACGTATTTCACGCATAGCAAGGCTGAAGTCATCTTCGGAAATGATTGACTTTCCCCTGAGCTTATTAAATACAGAATTTAAATTTTCGGTTAATGACTTAAACATAATAGTACTAATAGAATACTCATTAAAAAAAGAGAAGAAGCTGAAACAAAACTCACTGAATTATAACTGAGCACTTCTTTGAGTTTAGTAGCATTATTAAAGTATAAATCAGTGAGTGAATTAGTCAAGTTTTGCAGTATACCGGCAAACATTTTCCTGGTTTTGAGAATTAACTTGTTGGATAGTGAAATAATATGAGGTATGAGAGCCCTAAAAATCCAATCGATATCCATTTTGAAATTTATCCTTGGCAAAAATAGCTTGCGTAAAGGAATGAACAACAAAGTGGCACATAGTAATAAATTAAATTGCGACCAAATATTTTTTGTGTTGTACACAAGATTAAAAATCGAAGATTTATCATAGATAGGTAAGTAAGGATTGCCAGCGATTACGCATATAAACGCTAAAATAATCATAGCCACCCCACCTCCTTTCTCTGCTAAAAGTTTTGACTTGCTTTTGGCAATAAATATGTAATAGAGAAACTTAAGCCCCACGCTTAAATAAAGCAATAAATTCAGAATCTTGTGTAAGCTTTTGTACAAGTCTAAATCAGTACTGCTCATTTTAATTTCAGCCGCAGTGTATGATTTGCTGATAAATCCGGCAGTTCCAGGAAATGCAGCCATTGTCAGTATCGCGATCAAAGCATACATTCCTTCCACTGACATGAATTTGCCCACTCTATTAAAATTCACTGCTTTTGTCCGTGAGATGGTCGAGTTAGCAACAGCAGTGAGCAATAGTTGGTAGGCAATGGAAAAAATTATATTGAATGCAAGTAGTGGTACAGCATTTTCTGAGCGGCTAAGCAGACTTCCTGTCATAATTAATAGACCCATTTGTCCTACAACATTGTAGGCTAAAAATCTACGAATGTTTTGTTCAAGAGAAGTGAATACAATACCGTAAATTGCAGTAATAGCGCCCAAGAGTGCTAATATTTCAGCGTGATCTTGCCAAAGATTGTAAGTATGTAAGAGTGCTACTAAAAAAGAAACCTTAGTAGTAAATAGGGAAAGGTATGATGCACCATGCAATGATGCAGCAGGATATGTATCAACGATCCAAAACGAGAAAGGGAAACAAGCGCAATTTATTAATAAACCTATGATTATTAGATTAGGGCTTTGAATTGCTGACCCTGCTGTTAGTATAACTCCAACAAAAAAATGTACACAAGCATATCTTACTGCAGGTCCGTTATCTTTACTGCCGACTGCAATAATAAAAGATGCACTGATGGCCATTAATTCACAAAATATTATAGTCGATATCATCTGTTTAGATAATATTGCACACAATGAACTGATAGTGTAAGCAAGAAAAGATAGCATTTCTGAAAAGCTTAAGTTTTTTGCTGGTAGAACAATTAAAAATGCAGCCGATAGGAAGGATATTAATATAATACGAAAGGATAAATCAAAGTTTAGAACTGGATTGGGCCAATTTAATATGGTTTCAGGTAATTTTAGGACTATAACTGCTAATGCAGTCAGCAAAAGTAATAGTAAAGATTTGTAAAGTTTCACAATAATTTAAGCCAATATGGTCTATGCTATCTTAATGAATGAATAAAATCAATTTGCATGTATTAACTACTAATTAAACTAATTATCATATAATTATACCAGGGTTAGGGGGTTATAGGAAAACCGGTCAGATTAGGTTTTTAATCTAATCTGACCGATAGCTTTAATAGTGAGGTAAGCCTCAATATAACACGCTTAATTTATAGTACTACGCTCGTGCATAATTTATTTTAAATTTGTGCACGAGCGTTAGTAGATTATTTACTTTTTGAAATAAGGTTTAACATTATGGCCAGTATAAGACCCTACTTCATGTTATAACAACTATTTTAAATATATAATTATTATAGCATGAAGTTATTAATAATATATGTATTATAGCATAACCATCCACAACTACACGAACATTAGACCTCTTGCATAACCAATTTATGGTAAGGAATTTTCAGGAGAAACGCAACCGTTGGTAAGCAAGTTTTAACGCAAAAATTACCATCAGAAAGCAGGTCGAGAGACCAGGATGGCCTTGTTGCATGGTACCTTATGCAGTGGTGATTTATGATAAACATACTGTAATTGCTGTTGAATGATAGAGAGACATACTCCATTATTTTGGCACGAAGTAACAAATTCAGTAGAATCGGTTCTTCAAAAATAATTTAAACTTTTACAGTAGGAGTAGTCTCATGAAATATTATAGCGGATTAGATGTCTCACTCAAAGAAACTTTTATCAGTATCGTTGATGAGAAAGGAAAAATTGTTAACAGAAGAAGTTGTTGCAAGCGAGAGTGATGCAATAGCTAAGTGCCTA
>NZ_JAAXCS010000099.1:0-4530 GCF_013309895.1 Wolbachia endosymbiont of Atemnus politus
ATTATTGCTTTTTAGAGCGCACAAGTTGGCATTCTTTCTGAAATCTCCTATCCAGTTTTTTTAACTAATCTTCCATTTAGCTATATCTCAAAACCCCTCCGATATTTTCGCTCACTAAGTTAACTATAGCGCTGGATTCTTTTTGAATTTCTTCTTCAGTTAAAGTGTGAGTTGGAGAGCAAAAAGTAACTGATAATGCTATGGACATCTTATTTGGCTCTATGTCATGATATACATCGAATATCAAAACTTCCATGATGAGCTCTGAGCTTTTTCTCACCATGTTGATTATATTACCTGCTGCTACGTCTTGATTTACAATAAATGCAAAATCGCGCTTTACACTTTGATATTTATAATCGATAAATTTTTTTCTACTTACAGGTAAATTTTCAATATCTTCTAGTATTACCTCAAAGCCTACAACTTTTTGCTTGATGTTAAAGAAATCCAGTATGCTTGGGTGCAGTTCTCCAAAATAACCCAATGTTTTACTTTTGAAAGAAAAGATGCCTGACTTTCCTGGGTGGTAATATTCTTTTTCTGCTCTCTCTATCGTAAAATTATTACAATTAATGTTAAAAAATTCCAAAGCCGTTATAAGGTCAGCCTTTGCGTCAAAAACATCTACTTTCCTATCAGTGTTATAATGGTTGCGCGGCAAATTATTTCCTGACCTAATTCCACTTAAAACATACTTAGGCTGATTAAGACTATCGTAAACTGGTCCAATTTCAAAAATTGCAAGATCTGGCGTTCCATGAGCAATGTTATCTGCAGTAACTTGCAATAAATTCGGCATGATACTGGGCCTCATTATATTGAAGTTGTTATTAAATGGATTATCGATGATAAATAGCTTGTCCGAATAACCAAACTTTTCAGCCGTCGATTCACTCATAAAAGACCAAGTGAGCACTTCGTGAAATCCTCTACTTGTCATTAAAATACGTAAATCATCTTGTGCATTGGTTTCTACCGTAACATTGCCTGTTAGTGGCTCTTCCTTTATTTTATCATAGCCATATATTCTCACTACCTCTTCAACTAGATCAGCGGGTATGGCAACATCTGGTCTCCAGCTTGGTACTTGTACACTCCAATTACTTTCAGTTCTTTTATCAATACTAAATCCTAGTTTTGTTAAAATATCGAATATCTCGTCAGGTGATGCAGATACACTTCCAAACTTGTTTACGTCTTGATAATCAAAGTTCACCTTGGTGTCAGCCTTATCCAGACTGCCAGCAGACACTACACTTGAGGCTTCTCCACCACATAACTCCAAAATCATCTGAGCTGCAAGATGCAGTCCATCAAAAGTGAATCCAGGATCAACTGAACGTGCAAACCTATAACTTGAGTCTGTGGAGATGCAGAGCTGTCTTGAAGATTTAGTAACAGAGATAGGGTCAAACCAAGCAGACTCTAAAAAGATATCAGTGGTTTCAAGGGTGCATTCACTGTACTTACCACCTATAATTCCAGCAATTGCATGAATATTTTTATCATCAGAAATAATGCTTACGTCTTTATTTAATAAGTATTCTTTACCATTTAAACCAGTAAATTTTTCCCCGCTGTTCGCTTTGCGTACTACAAGCTCTCCTTCTATTTTTTTTGCATCATATGCGTGCATTGGGCGGCCAAAAGATATCATAATGTAGTTAGTAATATCAACTATTGCAGAAATGGAACGCATTCCTATCGATTCCAATTTATCCTTTAACCACTTTGGGCTCTCTTTATTTTTTACATTGGCGATGTATACTCCACTGATAAAACTCTCCTCATCGGTGACTTTAACATCATTTGGTGAGTCTATAAGGCAGGTAAGTTGTGGGACGCTTAAAGCCTTTAATGTTCCAATTCCAGTTGCTGCTAAATCTCGAGCTATTCCATAGACGCCTAGGCAATCTCCACGGTTTGTAGTAACATTTATATCAATTACAGGATCGCAATTGAAAAATTTATCTCCTACTTTATAATCATCAGAAAGTTCAATTATTCCTTCACTCTCCTCTTGAATCAACGCAAGTTCAGAAGCAGAGCAGAGCATCCCCTCACTTGACACCCCCCGGATTTTTGCAGGTTTAATTGTGAAATCACTGTCTGGTAATGTGCTACCAAGAGATGCAAGTACAGTCTTCATATCTTCTCTAACATTCTGTGCTCCGCAGACTATCTGCAGAACTTTATTTCCGTCGTCTACTTTACATAGTTTTAATTTGTCAGCATTTGGGTGAGGTACGACTTCTAATACTTTTGCAACAACAAACCCAGCCAATTTGGCATTATCGATCACATCTTCTACTTCCAACCCTATATGGGTTAACTTATCAGTAATTTCTTCTAAACTGGCATTAGTTTCTAAGTGCTCTAATAACCAAGATAACGTGAATTTCATCGATCTAAAAAGAAACGAAAAAATTATTGTAACATAAAATGTAGTGATTTTAAAGCTTATTATGGGATGTGAGCGTTGTAGTGTAGCCGCGCTAAATTTTTCAATAAAAAAGTGATTTTTATGTTATGGGAAGAACTTTACACTTATCAGAACTTCTTGTTTTCATCATCAAAGTTATGCCATTACTCTCTTTGATTTCTCTGAAACCAACTTTTTCATAAGCGCGGATTGCACATACATTTGCTGTATCTGGATCAACAAAAGCATTTTTAAAAATTTTGAAGACAAATTCATTTAAAAATATATTCAAAACTTGCAGGCCAATTCCCTTGCCAATATAGTTCAGCTCTCCGATATACCAGTCTATAGCAGCACAACTTTCTGGAAGCCCTAGGGTGTTGTAATTTTGCTCTGGTGGGAAATCATGTTTATTGTAATACTGAATATATCCAATATCAGCTCCATCGCAGTTAATAATAAAACCATATATTGGTTTTTCAATAATTCGTGTCTTGAGCTCTAAGCGCTTGAACCCTTTAACGTAGTTGCCATATTTCTCTTGAATTAACTTTGGTGTCCAATTTATATCCTTATCCCACCACTTCTTTACATGAGATGTTTCTAACCATTTTAGTAGTAATGCAAAGTGTTCTTCGCTCAACGCCTTAAATGTTATTACTCTTTTCATTAAATTTATTTCTAGATTCTCTTAAGTTCGTTAAAATTGATATTTCCGGTACAGTACGATATTTAATCTTAAAACAACATTCTAAAAAACTTTTCTATGTAATTTAGTTCCTGCACGTCATTTACTGCATAAAGTGGTGCAGTTTGCTGCTCAGCACCTGGTATTTCTATCAAAACTTTGCCCACTTCTTGCCCCTTTTTAATTGGTGCAGGTATCATATCTTTATATTCAATGCGCGTCTTAATTTTGTCGTGCAGATTGCGGCTGTAGGTTATGATAACGTCATTTGCAACTGTAACGGGTACTTTTCTATCTTTTCCATATAGGACATTTATTTCCTCAACTACATCATCCTTAGTGAATATTTTCTTGGTATAGAAATAATTTAAAGAATATTGTATCAGTCTTTTTGCTTCTTCTATTCGCTCTTTCTCAGTATTTAAGCCGTTCACAACAGCAAAAATCCTTCTGTTGTTTCGTTTTGCAGATACTACGATTCCGTAACCACCAGCGTTTGTATAACCAGTTTTTAAGCCATCGACGCCAATGTCATGAAAGAGTAGAAGATTTTTATTTTTTTGTAAAATGTCGTTGTACGTTAGATATTGTTCAGAAAATAAATCGTAATATTCAGGGAAATCAGTGAAAATCCTCTTCGCCAGTACTGCCAAATCTTTTGCGCTCATGAAATGATCTTCATCGGGCCAGCCGCTTGAATTGACAAAATGACTATTGTTTAGGCCCAGTGTTTGCGCAACTTCGTTCATTTCAATCACAAAATTCTCCTCTGATCCCGCAATGCCCTCAGCTAGTGTTATGCAGGCGTCATTACCTGAAACTATTGTAATTCCTTCAAGTAATTCTTTCACTGTGACAGATTGACCTTCCCTCAAAAACATAGAAGAGCCTTTCCTTTCCCATGCTTTTCTACTTACTCGAAATTTATTTTCCATGCTTATCATACTAGCTTTTAGCTGATCGAAGGCTATATATAAAGTCATTAATTTGCTCATTGAAGATGGGGCCATTTTCTCATCGGAATTGTGCTCAAAAATGAACGAATTTGAGGTTAAATCCAAGACTACTGCCTGCTTTGCTTTGGTTCTAAATTGATATGAATATGAAGAAAAAGGAAGTGAAAAAACTAATAGCAAAATTAACAATTTACCCAATATGTTCATAGCTTTAAGTTTATAGTGCACTAATTAATAGTATGATTTTGCAGGAGTATTTCAATAGATCTCTTGCATAGCAGCACGTTGGAAAAACTCCTTGACAACCCCCGCCAACCCTTTTACAATAACAATGAAGCTAATTATTTATCTTCTCTGTACAGATTAAACGACAAAAAAACTTAGTATATCTGGCGTCTCATGTTTAATTTTTTGCATTATATGCACCTCATGTCTTTTACATTGTTGTCTACATTATCGAC
>NZ_JAAXCS010000100.1:0-4523 GCF_013309895.1 Wolbachia endosymbiont of Atemnus politus
TTCCTTCTTTTATATAATATTCCATTTGGTAGTTTCTCCACTTTTATGTTTATTTGGTTAAACTACCACTTTTTTTCTTCCCTCCATTATTTTTTGTCCACAGAGCCTAGGCGTACCAACCTGTACTAGCTGTTGACGCTACCAATGCAAGTCTAACTTCAAACTGTTCGTTCTGTACCCATATGTGTACTAACTTTACAACCTTCTACCGCTGTTTTAGCCTCCTTGATATCCTTTGATTCTTTATCGTGCTTCATTTGAAAAGCAAAACCACCAGCAAAACATACAAGAGAATTGACGCCAAGGATAGCTAAACCCCACACTGGTAAGACTGGGTAAAACACGCAAGCTATCAAAGCTGTTAAAGAAATAGCGCTAATCGCAAATTCTATATTCCTGAAAGTTTTAAGTTTATTATCTAGATAATCTATCTTTTCTGATTCTCTAGCCTTCTTTCTGCTACTATGATAAAAATAGCACATAGCTCCATGGAAAGCAACACACACAACTGCAACTACTACACCTAAAGCTAATAACTTTCTACTGTCTTCTGAGTCTTTTTTCTTATCTTCTCTGCTTTGAGTGGTATTACCATAGTTATTTATAACTGTAGTGTGACCACGTCCACCGAATAAAGAATCGATACAACATTGTAATAGTAAATAATCCCAAAAGTCTAAACCTTTATTGTGTACATATACGTGTGTAACCTGAGGGCCTGTAGGTTGCCTGTTACTCCTCTCGTTGTATTCATTTCTTCCACTTCCTATATTTTGCCCATTGTTTAGATTTTGGCTCTCAATAGATCTTTTATACAGGTCTTCAAAATTTTCTTTGCTCCAATCTGTGGTGTTTTGCGTATTACAAAACTGTAAAAATTCTTTAACGTTACTGTTACCACCAGATTTTTTTATATAAGCTAACGCATACCTTTTTAAAACACCATCACCCACTGTCATAAATACCCCTAAATTAAAACTAAATTAATAAATATTTATTATAGTCAAATAATATCTTCTTGTCAACTTGAGCCTGACTTAATACCCAGTCAATATCCTCTCCACCAGCTCTTTTACTGTTGGTACGTAGCCATTCTCATAAAACGGGTCTTGCTTAAATTTATACACATTGTGTCCAGAAAACATGAGTTCATTTTCAATATCCCCACCATGCGCAATATTTTGCAGTGTCTTTTGTATACAGAAACTTCGTGGGTCTGGCTTTCGTCCTGTTGAATGGTCGCCATGATCTTTCCAATTGCTAAACAAACAATGGCTCAGGCATCCCATACAATTGATTTGATCTTGTCTTATCTCCGCAAATTTGCCTGGTGTTACAAAAATAATAGTCGTATCTGGAGTTTTCATTACCTCTGTATACCCTGCTTTAGTCCATGTATTTGCCAGTTCTTTATCTTTTGCAGTAAGGTAAATTTTTCTGCCTCTGGCACCAATTGCAAACTCATTATTGAATTCTCCATTGGCACTTTCTGAAAATTTTATTTGACGTGAGTTCCGCTCCTGCAGCTCACGTATGAAGTTATTTCTTACCGCAGATGAGTAAAATCCTGTTGGACTAAACTTATTTAAAAATACGTCGCCTTCTTCTAAAGTGAATAGCTTCTTTTTCCACTCTGCAGAAATTGGGCTTTCTTTTGTTAAAAGTGGACGGGTGCCAAATTGAAAAGCTATTGGTCCGATTTGCGGATTGTCAAACCAATGCTCCCAATCTTTTAAATGCCACGCTCCTCCTGCCATAACAATTGGTGTTTCAGAAAGACCGACCTCATTCATGAAAGATCTGAGTTCTGCAACTCTCTCAAATGGAGCTTGTGGTAATTCCGGATCCTCACTATTACTCAAGCCGTTGTACTGAAGCCATGGATCCTCATATACTACTCCACCAAGTAAATAGGAAGATATTTTTTGGTAAGCACGCTTCCATAACGCTTTAAAAGCGCGCACTGATGAAATAATAGGGTAATAATAGACCTGATATTTTGCTGCAATCTCTCCAAGCCTGTAAGGCATACCAGCGCCGCAGGTAATACCGTGAACTAAGCCTTTTGCTTTTTCTAATATGCCATGAAGCACGCGTTCTGCGGCTCCCATCTCCCAAAGCACATTCATATGTATCCTTCCACGGCCTTTTGATATTTCATTCGCTATTTTTGTCTGACTAATCCCAGCCTCAATACTATATCCAATCAATTCCTCATGTTTTTCATTTCTTGTTTTGCCTTTGTAAATCAGTGGCACTAACTCGCCGTTATCATCAATAAGCTTAGCATTTGCACCAGAAAATGTACCTACAGCATCTGCTGCAGCAAATGCTCCGCTTGATCTTCCGTCGCTGATCGCAATGCCTTTGCCGCCCTCAATGATTGGCCATACTTCCTTTCCTGAAATTACTATTTTTTTTATCTTATTTTTCAAAACTTCCTCATAATCTTTTATTCTATTTTACTTAACTTACTCTATTTTACTTAATTACTAAAAAAATAATAGCTGTTTATTTTCTCTTAGGCCTTCGCACAGCCAAATTGGGGTTTTAAGTAGACATAGCAGCTACTTTAAATATAGTCTCAAAAGAAACTAATGTATTTTTGCTATATGATTATAGGTTTAACAGGTGGAATTGGAGTAGGAAAGAGCTTTGTAGCCAATTGCTTTAAAGAGTTTGGTGCTGCTGTGTTTGATGCTGATTCTGTTGTACACCAACTTTATAAAGTGGATAAAAGCATAATAAGTTATGCGGAGGAAAATTTTCCTGGAGCGGTAGTAAATGGCGAAATAGACAAGGCAGTATTGTCTGAATATTTCCTAGCCTATGATGAAAATTGGAAGCGATTCCAATCTTTAGTTCATTCCGCTGTGCGAAATGAACTAGAATTTTTTATTGCCCAGGAGAAAAATACCGATAGAAATCTTTTAATTTTAGACATTCCACTCTTGCTGGAAACGAGATTTCGTTTATATTGCGACCTTATCATTTTCGTCTATGCAGACAGCATTGTACAAGGTCAAAGACTCAATGAGCGTAACATAGATAAAGAAAAACTGGATTTAATTTCCAACATTCAGTTACCTATTAATGAAAAAAGGAAGATGAGCGACTTTATTATCGATACCAGTACAAGCAAAGAATATGTTTTTTCTCAAGTAAAAAATATAGTGGATTCGTTAGATCTCAGCAGTTAATTCACAGTCTGCCTACACCAAATTGCTCTGAATTTTAGTTGTGTTGTTTACGGATTTCACTACTGAAATTTCAAACCTTGAGCTTGCGTTTAAAAATGATTCGACTGACCTGCCAAAAAAATCATACCTCCACCCCTTGAATAACTTATCTTTCTGCCCAGATATTGACCCAGCTAACTCATCTTTTGACGAAACTAATTTTCTTGATATGTTATTTTCCTTACATTCACTCTCTAAAATAATTGAGAGTATATCGAATACAGATCTATCATAACTGTTTGATGGTTGCTGCGTAAAATCTTTCTCATTTTCATTGAAAATATCTATAAACTCTAATAAATCTTCCTCTTTTATATTTTTTGTATTCCTCTTGAGATCGTCTAAGATTTCATCAACATGCTCCACGTTTTTTTCAATAAAACCAGCTATTACAGCATTATTAATTATTTTATTACGATTTATATTATAGCGCTGTGCTAAGGTTTCTTGCCACTCACTGACTGCTTTAACAGTTAGTATTAATTTTGGATTTGCTTCATAATTAAATTTAATTCTCTTCCATGCATCTTTTGGACTGTGTAAATACCTATTTATATCAACTATCGATTCCATCTCTTCTTGAAACCACTCCATTCTATTATTTTCTTCAAGTTTATTGTGCAATATTTGGTGTAGATCATATAGGTATACTACATCGCTTATCGCATAATCTAACTGATCCTCAGATAACGGGCGTTCTAACCAATCTGAATTTTTAGCTTTAATTTTATCCAGCGCTATTCCTTGATATTGCTCTACTACTTTTGAATAACCGATAAAGTCGTGGTAGTAATGGCAAAACATAGCAGCAACTTGGGTATCAAAAATGGGAGTGGGAATACATCTGAATACAGTGAATAAGGACTCTATATCCTGCCGACAGCTATGAAACACTTTAATTATCTCTCGGGTTAACATTATCTTTCTAATGAGTGATAAATCAATTTCTGGTGCTAATGCGTCTACAACAAAACTCTTATTTCCGTAAGAAATTTGAATTAGCGATAATTTGGGATAATAGGCTAAGTTATTCCTAATGAACTCCGTGTCAACAGCTATAAATTTTGGCTTTTTCGCTATCAGCTCCTCGCATACGCCCTCCAGGTCTAACGTTGTACTAATCAGCATATATTTTTCATTTAATAATGCTATTTTACCACTTAAATTGAATTTTTGCAATTAATGACCTCTGGCAGAACTTTCTATCCTTGTAAGGGTCAACATGCGGAACATTGTCCATCAGTAGGCAAGTAGCTAACGGGCATAAAAACCCCTTGACAACCC
>NZ_JAAXCS010000101.1:0-4493 GCF_013309895.1 Wolbachia endosymbiont of Atemnus politus
TTCACTAAAAACATATTTGGGAGCTTATTATTCTGTCCTTTTGTACCTTCTTTCCTTAACTTGACGCGTATGGTTTATTTAACACTTCCTTAATCTTCGATGTTATATACGTTCTTTTCTTTTTCTAATCTTTCTTGCTCTTCAATACAATGTATAGCAAGCGGATTGGCTTTCAGTCTTTCAATCCCTATTTCTTCTCCTGTCCCTTTACATTAGCCGTAAGTACCTAATTTTATTTTTTCTAATGCCTCCTTAATTTTTTCTCTTCTCTATTTTCTGCGCTTGATCAGTTTCTCATTTCCACTATCTTCATCAGAGTAATATATAATATCTTCTAGTTCTTGTGTTTATCTAGCTCAGCAAACATCGATTGCAATTTTAAGTTGAAGTACTCCATCTGTTTTACGCTCATGTATTCTTCATCTTCTGAAGGAGTGTAACCTTCTGATAATTTTATTTTTGGTAACTCTTCCATAATTGCATTATTAATTAAATAATAAAATCTGTATAATCCATGAATAAGAAATTATACTATCTCAAAGTAAACACTATAATTTATAATAAACATTTAAAAGAGAGCCTAGTATGATCGGCTTGTTAAAAAAATTAACAATAAACAATAACAATCTCATCTACATAATATGTATTTTTATTGTAATGTTAAGCTTATCTTCATTTACACTTGAAAATAACAGTACACAGGAAGTTATGTTAACATTTACATAGATATGCGCTACATTTGTTTTGCAAATCTCTACAAATAATTTATTTGTTTCTGATTATCATGACGGAATATTAGAGCAAATCTTCATACATAACCACTTTCCTCTAAGTTTATAATTGCTTATAAAATTTTTGCTCACTGGTTATTGTTTGGCTTGCCGATTTCAATAATTTCTTCCATGTTTAGCTTCGTAGTGCTGGGTAACAATATTGAATACTCATTAGCAATTGGCCTATCTTTGTTACTAAATACGCTGATAGTAATTAATATTTCAGCTACTGGAAATGCATTAATGATCGGCCAAAACAATTTGGCGTCAGGAATATCACAAATTCTTGTTTTGACGATCACGATGCCAACTTTTGTATACTTTAAATTACTAGTTCAGTTTGAAAGTTTATCTTTGAATATTCATATATTACTTATTACTGCGTTAATTTTTGCCATTCTGATAGTTAATAGCATTATAGCTGCCCATATGGCACTGAAATTTGCTGTAGAGCAGGATTAGAAAGTTTTGTCACATTTCACAGAAGAACTGCTGCCGATAAAGTTTAAGCTTACTAAATACATTTCTGTAGATTCAGATCTATTTGATTTTGGTTTGAAGTATTTTACTGTTTTGAACATTTTTTTAACTCGTTGCAAAAATCTTTGTCAGATTCTCCTTGAAAAATTTTTACTACAAACTTACCGCCATGATTTAGGAATGCTTTGCAAGGTTCAATGTTGCTTCGCATAGAAGCATGATTCTTATATGGTCCAACGATTTTAAACCACAAGGCTCTGGGGCCATATCAGATAAAATTACATCAAATTTTTGATTTTTTAATCTTTCCTTTAAAATTTCAAGCTCGTTTATAATATCGCATTGTACATATTCTACTCCATTAATCGTGTTTATTGGCTTTATGTCAACAGCAACTACATTTGCTCTTTTCTGGGATGCAACTTGTGACCATCCACCGGAAGAAGCGCCAAGGTCAATAATTTTTTGTCCCTTTTGTAGCAATTTAAATTTATTGTCTATTTCTAGCAACTTGTATGCCGAGCGCGATCTATATCCATCCTTATTAGTTTTTTGTACATACTTGTCATTTAAATGACGATGCAACCACCTGGTTGAAGATAATTTTAGACCTTTAGCTGTTTTTACTCTAGTTTTTATCGCTGGTACCTACTTACTGTTAATTATGTCTTTGAGCTCTTTTCAACTACTTCTTTCACCAGTGTATGTAGGTACTTATTTAGCCATTCCGATAACTGAGGTTTTAAAGGAGACGTAACTAATTCCTCAACGGTGTGATTTGCTTTTTTTTTTGTTGCTTATGCTGTAATTCATTTTGCATCTTTTCAAGTAGCTCTTTAATCTCCTTCATATTTTCTTTTAAAACTAGATGATCATTATTTTGTACTTGTAAGCTACTATTATCCACTCTATCACAGCTAATTTGGGTATTATGCTGCAAGCGAACACCTTTTTCTTCCTCTAAATCATGGCTATGACTGTTGAGTTTGGCATTATCGAAAACCATTTCCTCGCTCTGATCATTATTGTTGATGTCTTCTTTATCCTCATTTCTATTACCTTCTTCTGGATCTTACAAGTACTCTTCTTCAAGGTACAGCACATCATCATCTTCTTTCTCTTTTATTTTCACTTTGTCATCATTTGCGTTTTTACCAGATATAGCTTTTTTATATCCTCTAGGATATCTTTTACAGATTGATTATTTTGTCCATCATTCATAACGCTAATACCATTAAATTTAGAAATCTATACTATTTATCGTTAAAAGCAACTTGTAAACACTGATCACGTAATCACTTTTTGCTTCAACTAAATCCGAACGTGCTTTAAATAATGCATCTTCAGTGTCCAAAAGCTCAGTTGTGCTTTTTAAATTTTGAGGTTGACTTCTTGCTCAACTCCTTCTAACGCTAGGGCTGCTGCTTTTTCGGCCTCTTGACTTGCTTTAATAACAGATTTTGCTGTCAGGACGTTATTCCAAGCATTTACGACCTCTTTTTCTATATTCTTCACTGTCTCATAATAATCATGAGTGGATCTTTTTGCATCCATTCCAGCTTGACTTACACCAAAAGCATTCATTCCTCTCTTAAAGATTGGAACATCAAGAGTAAAACCAATCCTGACATTTCCTAATATCTCCTCGAATAAAGGCTTCTCTTTCTTGCTCAAATCAAGATTTGTACTTGCAGCAAGATTTAAAGATGGAAGTAATTTAGAGGTTGCAGCAATCACCCCAATTCCGGCTGCTCTTTTTTTTTTTGATAAACTGCTGCTTTTAGAGACAGATTATTGGTTTTTACTAATTGTAAACACTCGGTTAGTTCCGGAATGGAAGGTAATTTATCATTAGCTTCAGAAAGTTCATCAGGATCTTCACCAATTAAGTGAAAGTAAGCAATGTTTGCCAATTTTAATTTGTCTTCAGCATCGACTCTTTCTGACACTGAAGATGAAAATTTTGCTTTTGCTAGTGAAACTTCAGCGTTGGTCACCTCTCCAAGGGAAAGACGTTTTTTCATCGCTGACAAGTGCTCTAGAGAAACGCGTTCTTTGTGCTCACTAAATTTTAATATTTCTGTCCTTCGTAAAACGTCAACGTATGCTTTTACGGTATTAAGTGCACAAGTTCTTGTTTCAACTGTTGAAACCGCATCTTTTCTGCTTTGAGGAGGTTACTTGATCGGTTAAATGTGGCAAAAGTGCCACCGCCGTCTATTATTTTTTTGGTTCAAAGTGAAACTTTTGTTAGAATTAAAGCTCTTATCAAAGCTGTATCGCAAATGAATATCTGGCAGAAACCCAGCTATAATCCAGAAGACTTTAGCTGTCTTTCTGCACTTTTATATTGGTAGAATTGAGATTTTAATTTTGAACTATTTTTAATAGCTTTACTTATAGCTTCTTCAAGATCGATTGCATAGCAACTGATAGTACTAAAAATGACCGCGAGCGTAATAATTAACCGAAACATTCTACTCCTATGTATATTGGGCTGTGCAGCTAAATTACTAACATAAATTGTTTTAGTAATCAATAACTAATGTTGTTGACAGTATTTAGAAATTAAGTGTATCATAAGTTACTATTGTATAATTGAAACGATGAAGACTTTTTTCTTAAAAGAAAAACAAATCAATAAAAGGTGGTTTGTTATAGATGCAAAAGGGTTAGTAGTAGGAAGGCTTGCGGCGTTTGTTGCAACATTACTGCGTGGAAAACATAAACCTGAATATACACCTCATATGGATTGTGGTGATAATGTAATTATTATCAACGCAGAGAAGGTGTATTTTACTGGGAAGAAACTTAAAGGGAAAATTTACTATAAGCATACAGGTTATCCTGGTGGTTTGAAAAAAACTACTCCGGGTAATATTCTGAATGGCAAATTCCCCGAGCGTGTAATAGAAATGGCAGTACAAAGGATGCTTGATGGTGGCCCTATGGCACGTAAGCGTTTTGAAAATTTATATGTTTATTCTGGTACAGAATATAAGCACCAAGAGCAGCAACCTGAAAAGATAGATTTTGCTTCTTTGAATCGTAAAAATAAAAAAATGATGGAGTAAAAATGGAAAATTCTGTAATAAATCAATCAGAAAAAATAACTAAACCAGCAATTGATTCACTGGGTTGTTTATATGCTACAGGTCGAAGAAAGGAATCTGTAGCAAGAGTATGGATAAAGCTAGGAAATGGAAAGTTTAATGTTAATCAGAAAGACAAGCTATTAAT
>NZ_JAAXCS010000102.1:0-4432 GCF_013309895.1 Wolbachia endosymbiont of Atemnus politus
GGCGGCAGACAGAGTGCGGCCCACGCCAGCGAGCGCGATGGACGCCCGCCACCATATCCACATGTAATTCTTTCTGTATTGTATAACGATGTAAATAAATTATATTAATCATTAGCAGCCAGTAGCTATCAATAGAGATGACAACACTTAGTGGTTCCTGACATCAGCGCCCCCTTAACAAGTTGGATTACCACGGAACATCCAACAAGACGGAACAACATAAGAAGTTGGACACATAACACGTATAATTTTTTTACTTTTTGCGTAGCTTTTTTTGAAACCATACCTTATTTTACAGAAAAAACCACACTTATTGTAACATAAAATTTTATTAAAGTCTATATTTTTTTCACGAGCTCTGTATGAAAATTTTTGCTATGGATGCCTTTCAAGTTGCTCAGCCAGTTATCTCGGGAATAATATCGATGGGGATGCCCAACATAAGCAGATTATTTGCAACTTCGATTCCCTCTACTTTATCAATTTTTTCTTTGTGCATTTGCCTTCTTTGCGATAAGAATTCTACCCATATATCCAGTTCATCTCGTGATTCTTGATTGTCAATTTTTTTTAATTCTCTCCTTGCACTTAATAGCTCACTTTCTGCTTCCTCATAATTACCTTCTTTCTTTGGCTCAATCATCAGATTTTCTGCATCTACTGATAACTTTTCTGCTGCTCTACATGCAACCTCACTCAACAAGGTACTCTTCCCTTGTTCATAGTTATGTACTTGTGAACGCGCTACACCAAGCCACTCCGCTAATTCCTCTTGTGTACGTTCCTGTATTATCCTCCACTTCAACATCTCTTGTCCCTCCTTGTGGCGCTTAAAGACAACAGGCTCTTTATTATCATATTCATCAGCTGATAATCCAGTTGCTCGGTAGATAATATCAGCATCAAATCCTGCCTTGAGCATATTCTTTGCCATTTTTATTCTTGCTGCTTCTACATTACTTTTCTCTTGAGCTTGGATAAATTTAGTTAATGCATTAATTGCTTTGCGCGGTTCTCGACCCGTTGTGTTTATGTATTTTTCTACGAAGTTGTATGTCGCTTGTATTTTATCTTTATCAAAACAACTACTCTCTCTTAGTGGTTTTCGTCCAGGAAGCAGATTACTCATAGAAACTGGCAATGCATTTGCTAAGCATCTTAAATCTTTAGTTGGAATCCCACACTTTCCTTTTACATACCTCAGTAGCGTGTGATATTCTATGCCTGTTTTATTTGCTAAATCTTTTACAGTATATTTCCGCTTTAATATCCAGCTTCTTATATTCTCTGCTATTTTATATCTTGTGAGAATAGTACGCTTATTATAGTTAACGGTCACTCTTTTCCACAAAAATAAACATTACACAGGTTAACATAAATTTGCTACTAAATTCGAGTTCTTTATGATATGTTAATGTTTTTTTGCTACTAAATTCATAATATCCATTATCGCAATAGCTACTTTACTCAACTTCTTTAGCTTATCTATACCGCTTCTTGAATCTCTAGGTGTATTTTTAACCTCATTTAGCACTTCGCCATAAAGACCTCATTATGCACAACGCTCTTTTAGCTGTTTGGGAGTTTTAGATAGAAATTCTGCTAGCTACCTCCTCTCAAACAATTTTTCAATATCACTTAGTTTCATTTCTATATAAGTCGGCCTTCCGTGGTTACATTGGTCAGAATATGGCGTTTCTTCCATTTGTCTCAGCAGCTCATTCATCTCTTCTAACCTCATTTTTCTACCTGCTCTAATTGACCCGTGGCACGCGATTGTAGCCAATATTTTGTTCACTTTATCCTCTATAGGTAGTGTGTCTTCTATCTCCGTTAATCTATCAACTATATTAATTAGCATCTCTTTTACATCTATTGCCCTCAAAATCGCAGGGATTTCCCTTACTACGACCTTATTTTCCGATTTGATTTCAATATCAAAACCTATTTCGAAAAGCTTATTTTTATAAACCTCTATCATCTCCATTCCAGCTTGGTTTTCGATTTGAACCACTTCAGGAAGGAGCAATTTTTGTTTTTTTATGCTTGTTTTTTGTTTTAAGCACTCATACACTAACCTCTCATGGGCTGCATATTGATCGACTACAACTAGTTTGTCTCGAGCCTCAGCAATTATATAAGTATTGTAGACCTGGCAGTGTGCAAACCCTAGAGGATGGCTCTCTATTAGATTAACTTGTTCCTTTTCCAGAATCATTGTTTCTGCTTGTGGTAGGGGCTTTTGCATACTAGTAAAAGATTCAAACCGTTCTGATAAGCCTTTTACCTCCACATTTGGAGCGTTAAATTCTTTCATTAGCCGATTTTCTAAATGGCTTGGCCTTCTTTCGTAAAATTCTTTCTGACTTTTTGCTTCTT
This sequence comes from Wolbachia endosymbiont of Atemnus politus, assembly GCF_013309895.1. Classification (NCBI taxonomy): domain Bacteria; kingdom Pseudomonadati; phylum Pseudomonadota; class Alphaproteobacteria; order Rickettsiales; family Anaplasmataceae; genus Wolbachia; species Wolbachia endosymbiont of Atemnus politus. Next base: position 2,380 of record NZ_JAAXCS010000102.1, read on the forward strand.
TGTTTTCCTGAGTATTAACACTTCCTTGACTCTCATTAACAAAAGGTGGATTTAGCTCCTCTTCAATACCTCTCATTGTGCCTATTCTCGTCGACAATCCCTTAATTAACCCTCTCCTCACTATTTCATATATTAGCCTCTTATTCTGAAATCTTACTTCTGATTTATTTGGATGCACATTTACGTCTACTTGATCATATGGTACTTCTAAATGTAACACTGCAAAAGGATATCTACCGCTTGGAATAAAGTCGTGATACGCATATCTAATCGCACCAATAAGTAGATTATCTTTTATTGGCCTTCCATTAACAAACGTATGGATCATATCAGACTTACCACGATTGACAGTCGGTTTACAGATGTGCCCTATAAGTTTGACACCGTCTTCTTCTTCATTAACCTCCAGAGCATTTTCCTGAAACTCTTTTTCTATTTCACATAGTCTACTAAATAACGAGGTTTGCTTAGCGTATTTTAAGAGCTTTTTATTACCTGAAATGAGACTAAACCCTATTCTATAATTTATCATTGCTAAGTTGTTTACTATATCAACTATAGCTTGTGTTTCTGCTCTTTCGGTTTTCAGAAATTTTAGCCTATTTGGTGTGGCAAAAAACAAATCACGAACTTCAATATGTGTACCTTGCGATAAAGAGTAAGGCATTACATCTCCTACTTTTTCTCCACCCTCATATCTTATAGACCACGCTTCATTTGCTCTGATTGCTTTAGACGATAACTTTATTCTACTTACTGCTGCTATTGAAGGCAGAGCTTCCCCTCTAAAGCCAAGGTGTTTGATTTCTATTAACTCATTATCACTTAATTTTGAAGTAGCGTGGCGCATAAACGCAAGTTCTAAATCGTCCTTTTCTATTCCATTTCCATCATCTATCACAGTAATAAGATTGCGTCCACCGCTTTCTATTTTGATCTCTATTTCTGAACTTCCAGCATCTATTGCGTTCTCCATTAATTCCTTCACTACACTTGCTGGTCTCTCAATTACCTCTCCCGCTGCTATACGGTTTATTGTTTTTGTATCTAAAAGAATTATTGCCATCTACTTACCCTCTTTTTGCCTATATTAAAAGATTTAACATGAATTTACTACTGAAAATGTTGACTCCAATTTCTTTATTATGTAAAAGGTGTGGGCTCATTTTTTTGAACCGACGTTTTTGAAGCCGTTAAATTTGGGCTTTTAAGGGGGTAATTGCAAAAAAAGGACATATAAAGTATTATTCTAAGGTCGTCTATGAAGGGCGTTTTTTCTTTACAAAGTTTAAAAAACTAAGATTTTGATAAAAAACTTGAATATTTCTTCAGAATTGTGTATAATTATTAATGCTTTTCTACTTATTTTCTTATGGCTCTTTCGAAGTTTCTTGATGTTAAAAATGACGTTGCATTTCGGCGTATCTTTGGTACTGAAAAGAATAAAGACATCCTAATTCACTTCCTCAATGATGTTCTGGGTTTTACTGGCAAAAGTGCAATAAAGGATATAGAATTTTTAAGTACCATTCAAGACCCTGATATTGCCGCCAAAAAGCAAAGTATTGTTGATGTTCTTTGTAGAGATGAAAATGGGCTGCAAGTGATAATCGAAATGCAGGTCGCTAAAACCAAGGGCTTTGAGAAACGCGCTCAGTACTACGCAGCTAAAGCATATTCTAGACAGGCTGATAAAGGTGATCAATATCATGACCTTAAAGAAATTATCTTTATTGCTATAGCAGACTGTATTTTATTTCCTGATAAGTCTGAGTACAAATCAAAGCACACTATTCGAGATGAAGATACTAATGAACATGATCTAAAAGATTTTTACTTTATATTTATTGAATTGCCAAAATTTCCAAAGACTAAGGAAGATCAGCTCTCAAATATAGTTGAAAAATGGGTATATTTTTTTAAGTACGCAGATGAAACCAGTGAAGAAGAATTGGAAAGGATAATAGGAAGTGATATAATAATCAAAAAAGCGTATGAAGAGCTAAATAGATTCAATTGGTCAGAAAAGGAATTTATAGCCTATGAACAAGAG
>NZ_JAAXCS010000103.1:0-4396 GCF_013309895.1 Wolbachia endosymbiont of Atemnus politus
ATTATCAATACCTGTGTAACTCATGTAAGCCTATGGATTGATACAGTTATGGCAAGTTTTATACTAAATGCAGTGTCCTATAATATATATTATGCTGATAGACTAAATCAATTACCACAAGGAGTAATTGGTACTGTAATTGGTAAGGCACTTCTTCCATTAGTTTCAAAACAAGCGAATGATATTAAAAATAAAGTCAGAATACACAGAATAGAGCACTTAATGTAGGATTAATGTTAATTATGCCAACAACTGCTGCTTTTATCATTATTCCCCATACAATTTTACTTACGCTTTTTCTTACGGTAAGTTTAATCACTATGCAGTGCAGCAAACCGCCCCTACGTTGATGGCATTTTCTCTTTCTTTACCTGCATTTATCATAAATAAAGTATTGTTACCCACGTTTTTTGCTTAGGGCAATCGAAAAATACCAACAATATTTTCACTAATGTGTCTTGGAATTAATATAACTTCCTAGTAATGAACAAATACCAACATGCTGGAATTGTTATCGCTACTTCCATTTCAACTTGGATCAACTCTATTTTATTAATTAATTATTTACCAATAAATAGAATGTATAAGGTTAGCCAAGTACTGTTATTCGATATTATAAAAAGTCTTGTTGCAACGTTGGTTATGTCAATAATTCTTTATGTTTCTAGTTCCTTATCAGCAGAATTATTCCTCGACAAAATGTTTTCTCGCGTTATTCATTTAGCAGGTTTAATAGCTCTAAAAGTGATGTTGTTTATTTTGATACTCTCTATCTAATGTTTATGGGCAACTTTAAGCAAATAAAACTATGAGATTTTCTATATACACAATATTATCAATCTCTTTGGTATTAATTCTTCTTCACATTGCTGCAACTTTTAAGGACTGGAGGGGCTATAGAGAACAAATGATTGGAAAGTACGTACAACGCGAAAATACATATTGTAAGAAAAGTTGAAGTTTCACTAATTACCTCCAAGCTCACTATTCATGACGTATATATTCAATGTTACAACAACAAAGAACACAAATTATCAGATTTAATTGGTATAAATAAAATTGAAGTAAGGCCGTCTCTTCTTTCCTTGTTTTTATTTTCGTTACAACCAAAGTCAATTACTTTATTTGGTATGAAAATTAGTAAAGAAAATTTTGTTAATATTACAAATGAAAAAGCCAGTATGGTTGATATAGTACTAAAAGATAGCCAAATAAATGCAAGCAATGACTTCACTGATTATAGAAATATTAGTAACATAAGTTGCTATTAAGAGGAGTGGGCAATTCTTTGGCCAAGTGAGGGTAGTTGACAAAATTATGAGTTTACAGGAAAGGTCGACATCACAAAAAAGAATGTGCTCATTAATGCCAAATAAGACTTTATAAATTTGCTATTTGCAGGCTGCAGAAGCCAAAAAGAGCTCCAGGGCAAGCTAACACTGACAATTAATAACAGTTCTGATTTTGTAAATGATTTAGCAAAGATTGCCAATCTTAGTTTTCTTGCTTATCTTGTCCCTAGAGAGAATATCAAGATATTGTCTAATATCAATCTCAATGAAAATGAGTTCACAGCAATGACTTGAAAATAGAATCTAAAAGTGTGCAGGCCAGTGGTACAATACCAAGCGATAGAAAACATAGTTACACTATCGTCGATATTAGCTTCAGTAGTGTTGATTTAGATTCTATACAAAACGATTCACAGAAAACAACAGACATAAAAGATCTTCTGGAATGCCTTAGAAAAGTTGTGCCAAAGAACTTGGGCCTAGATTTTAATATGAAAGCTTCAAATATTCGATATCAAAACAGAGTATCGGACAAATTTCACACTACGCTAAAATTTGCTAACAGCGAAATAAAAGTTGATACGCTTCCTCAATTTCTCGGAACCAATAACATATCTCGCTTATCAGGAAAAGTTTCAAATGATGGTACCTTATCTGAATTTAATGCTGATCTATTGATAAAATGAGTGATTTTGAGTCGTTATTTCATGTTTTTTTTCCTTCAAAAAAATGAGAGAGTAAGAAAAATCAATTTACAATAAGTTCCAAATTACACTTTGCACCTAGGATATTGTCTATTTCAGATATTAGATTACTGAATGATTAAGAATTTTTGCAAGGATCAATTAAGGTAAATCACACAACAAAACATAATATGAATGGTGGTAGATTTGACGTACACAATTTTAATGCAGATAAATACGATTATCCATTATTCAGTAGTTTATCGAAAATGCAATGGTTAAAAAACCTGAAGTATGATGTAAATATAAGGGCCAACATTAATGATTTTACGTTGAATGATACAAAAGTTAAAGATTTAGGGTTCTTACTAAAGATAAAAAAGGGTAGGCTAGTTGCAGATAAGAGAAAGTTATCTGGTAAAGATTTCGATACCACTACACTATAAATATATTGGTAGATCAAAAATACATCAAGCCTTTGTTGGATGTGAACCTCACTGGCAATAAATTTAATGGCAGTATCTTTAAGCTACCGAATTTAATAGAAATGAAAAGAGATTCAAGAAATAAGATAAACCAGATTCAATGGTCGACAAAGCAGTTTAATTTCTTGGATGGTAAAGAAAACTTTGATGCAAATGTACACATCAATGTTGCAGAGCTTAAGAATAGACAGGATGTTTTGAAGAACTTTAATTTGGATACAGTGATGATAAATAATTCTGTGACTGTTAAAAATGTAGATTATGCACTAGAACATGGACAAGTATCTTTTCAGGGTCATTTAAGATCGAATTCAATGCATATGAAATTTTTAATCGCAAATTTAGACACTAAAAAGTTTGTTAATGTTATAGGAATTGACAATTTGAATGGTCAGATGAACTTACAAGGCGAAATTAAAGTTCAAGGAAAAAGCCTTTAAGATTGGACTAATACCTTGTCTGGAGATATCAATTTACAAGCACAAGGAATAGAATTTACTAACCTAAACTTTAATTCGTTTATTACTAATTTATTAAGCAGTAAAATAAATCTGAAATTTCCACACTTACTTGTGTTGGTATATATAATGGCAGTACATTTTTTTGAAAATGTTAGCGGAAAAGCGAATATTAAAATGGCATATGTTCAACTAGTCTACAATTTGGAATTGATTAGGCGTCAGGGTCTACTTCTTCTAATTTAACCTTATCTAACTTTTTTGAACTTCTTTATCCAAGTCGCAGTAGCCCAATTTACAATGATATGCTTTTCGATGGCCTTATTTGGCACCCTAGAATGAGTTTTGATGAAGATCGAATATTTAATACTATAATTAGAGTAAAAAAGGTAGTGGCTTTATAAATTCGCTATTTCCTCTGGTTTCACTATTTCTTCAAACTCTTTTTCAGTGAGTAGCTTTAGCTTCATTGCCGCTTCCTTTAGAGTGACATTTTCCTTATAAAGTTATAAGTTTTGCTATTTTTGCTGCGTTATCATATCCTATATGCGTATTTAGTATGGTAACCAGCATTATCGACTGATCCAGGAGATCTTTTATCTTCTTTTCATTTGCTTTAATGCCAAGCACACATTTTTCTGTGAAGTTTAAGCAGCCAAAAGTCTTATAGACTGCAAAACATTGTAAATTATTACTGGCTTAAATAGGTTCAATTCAAATTGACCATTTGAACCACTGATAGTGACATGATTTCCCATAACTTGAGCACACTCCATAGTCTCACACTGAGTTGGATTCACTTTACCTGGCTTGATTGAAGAGCCAGCTTATTTTCTGGTAATGTTATTTCTCCAATTCCGCACCTCGAGCCAGGTATTCTATATCACTTGTAACACTTACAATTTTCATTAAACTGACCGCTACGGTATCGAGTGTTACACTCAGCTCAACCAAAGCATCATTTGCTGCTAATGCTCCAAAATTTATTTTTTGCTGAAATAAACGGAAGATTGGTGCTTTTTGCCACTTCTTTAGCAAAATCCTCAGCAAAACCTTTTTTAGTATTGAGTCCCATACCAACTGCAATGCCACCTTGTGCAAGCTCATACACATTACTCAGAGTTGATTTTATTCTCTCTATTCCCTTTTAATCTGAGCTGTATAGCCAGAAAACTCCTGCCCCAGTGTTAGAGGTGTTGTATCTTGCAAATGGGTACGTCCTACTTTTATTATATTTTTAAATTCTTGAACCTTATCATTCAGAGCCTTGTGCAGTAAGTACTTCAAGACTTGGAATAAGAGAATTATTTATTTGTTTTGCTGCTGCTATGTGCATTGCTGTTGGAAAAGTGTCATTTGATGACTGACCACAGTTCACGTGGTCGTTTGGATGCACTGGAGATTTACTGCCCAAATCACCGCCCAAAATTTCTATTGCGCGATTACTGATCACTTCATTCATGTTCATGTTGGTTTGA
>NZ_JAAXCS010000104.1:0-4368 GCF_013309895.1 Wolbachia endosymbiont of Atemnus politus
AAAACTCAAAAATTTCAACTTAAGTGAACAAAGGGGATGGGATGAAAAATCCATAGCTACGTTATTGGACTCTATCAATAGCAGAAATACCGTCACCCTTGAAAAATTTCTAACTTCTTTTGGGATTAGGCTTGTAGGACCAAATGCAGCAAAATTAATAGCCAATCATTATAAATCTTATGAAAATTGGTACGAGGCTATTGCTCAAATTTCTTATGGTAGCGAGGTTTCTGATCAATTGATGAACATAATAGGCATAGGCGAAGGGATTATAACTTCCTCAGAAACTGATCATAATATTTTGAGGAGTGAAAGCAAGAAAAATAATTTTACGCTCGCAATTTTTTCCATAACCGTCTACATCAAGCAAAAGACCTCTCTACAATCCATCTTTTTGGCAATACAGCAAAATTCGCTTCGATTTATTAGTTGCACTCCAATAATTGCTTTTATTTCCTATATATCAGCGAGTATATTCGGAGATTTAGCATTTTTACAGCACTGCTACGCTTCTGCCGTTGTTATATGTACTTTTTGCGTATCTTCTGCGCTTTACACCTGATTTTTTTTGTCTGCATCATAGCTCTTTCTTTCAGCAGTATCTGCGTTTTTAACCCTTTGAGCATCAATTACTGGTTTTCTCTTTCCTACCATTGTTCTTTCTAAATATTTTACGTTCTAAAATACTTTCTGCTTGGTTTTCGCTCCATTTTTTATAGTAGTCGTTCTCCATTTTGGAAACTCTTTTGTTCCACTGGCAGCAGCTTCTTAGGCACTCCACACAATACATCATAAATTTTCTTGGCTTTGTTTTTTTTTCTACAGGATTCTAGATCTGGTAAAATTATCTTAAATTTTTCACGACTTTGGTTCTCATATTTCTAATTTACATTCTCAACTTTTTTCCATCTTTGAGATCATGTACAGGTTCTAACACTCCTTTTCTTATTATTTTTAGCTTACTTTATTAAAGTGTCAGATCGAGTCTTATTTAGTACAGCTAGATAGGTACTTTGTTTTTTGTAAACTGTCTGAAACAGTTCTGAATTATTTTAACATGTACAAAATAAACTGTGTATTTTTTTTTCAATAGATTGACTATGCTAAAAACATGCAAAAACGTCACCTAACTGTCTGTCTTATATTACTTATTATAGTTGGCACACTATTTTTAGTACGCCCTATGATTTTTCCATGCTTAATGTCTATCGTTGTTGCATATTTATTTAATCCACTAGTAGTAAAGTTTGAAAAATATAAAATACCGCGCTTATATTCTGTAATTTTTATAATATTTATCCTGCTTATAGTTTTTGTATTAGCTGTTACATTTGTTTTACCTATTATATATGTTCAAATTGCCTCAATATTAAATTTTTAGGTCAGTAAAGTGCCTTCGTTGAATCTCAAAGTTATTCCATCTGTGTTATAATTTCTTAATATAAAAGTAGGAGGGACTTGCTTGATCGCTTATCTAAGAATCTAGCAGAAAATTACAGCGATTATATATCTCATTTCATACATGCTTTTGATATTACCAGTAATTTTATAATTCAGGTGTTAGGCTCAATCTTTAGCTTAATTCATATAGTACCGTTAGTAGTAGTCACTACGTTAATGTTTTTCTATGTATTGCTTGACTGGCCTCTGATTGTAGCAAAGGTTAGTGAGTTATAGTTCCTGTCCCTTAAAGAGAAAAAGTTGCAGATTATTTTTCAAAAGTGGATTTCATTGTATCTAATTACCTAAAAGGACAAGCAAATGAATGCATCGTTATGATGATCTTTTACTCTATAGGTCTTAGTATAATCGGGTTGAGACATTCTATTGCTATTGGAATTTTATCAGGAACACTAACATTTGTACCTTATATAGGACCGTTGCTATATACTGTTATTGGGTTTTTGAGCGCTGTTACTCAATTTAATGGGTGGTTTGAAAGTACTACTATTCTACTATTATTTGGTGTTGGACAGTTAATGGATGCGAATATACTGGTTCCTTTGTTAATAGGAAAAAAGTTCATATACATCCAGCCGTGATTATTCTTGGGGTTACTATGTGTGCTTCATATTTTGGACTTATGGGTATATTGCTTTTTGCTCCAATAATAGCGATGTTTTATGTATCAGTGGAATGTATAACCAATATATATCTTAAAAGTGAGTTTTATAGAAATGGGTAGCAGGTTTTTTGTACAACTAGTTTGTGATAAAGAGAGTTAAACCTCAAAATATCCTTGAAAGCGAATTTTGATACACTGTCAGAGATGAAAGATGTTTAATGTACAATTAAATGTATTTAACAATAATCAAACTGATTATTGCCGGCAAAATTTCATCGTTTTAGACGAAAATAAGAATGTGTACAATTCAGTAATGGATGATTTATCTTGGAAATGTCTGATTCTCTTTGGGCCTAAAGGTTCTGGAGAAACCCATCTTGCTCATATTTGGCAATCGATGAACAATGCGATTTTTATCAATGTGAATAATTTTATAGGTGAGATGAGGTATAGCAACGCTTTTATTTTGGAAGATATACAAAATGTTCAAGATGAAGCAATGCTATTACATTGTTACAACTACATAAAAGAAGATAACAAGAGATTACTCATTACTTCTTCAACTTCATCAAAAAGACTCAATTTTAAATTGAAAGACATGAGTTCTCCCATATTATCAACTACCAGCGTGAAAATTCCACCTGCTAGTGGGGAATTATTACGAATTATGTTAATGAAACGATTTTCAGACAAACCGTTAAAAGTCGATTTAAAAGTGATTAATTATATCTTTGCAAGAATAGAGCGTTCTTTTTGCAGTGTTAATAAAGTGATAGAAAAAATAGATAATGAGTCTATGGGATCAAATATTACTATTCCTTTTATTAGAACTTTATTAAAAAACGGCATGATATATGATTTCCTCATTATATAGATCGTATACATTAAAAATTTATTAACATCTGTGACAATAGTAAAGAAGTTACCACTTGGTTGTGCTAGTGCTATAAGAAGTTATGTTATAACATATATAAATAGATGCAACTAAAAAGTGGTATATCGTAGTAAAGTTCACTTTGTAAGGTGCTTTCTATAGATTTGGTGTTATAATTTAACTATAAGATCAAATCTGAAAAAAAAAATTAAGAGGAAAGTTTATTGTGCTTATTATATTGATAAATGCTTTATTTATTTCATATTTTTTAATATGGAATACTAGTAACGTTTTCAATCAAACTGTAGTCAAAGAAATAAATATAGGAGCTAGTGTTGAAGAGTAAGCCGTTGCAGGATCAAAAATAAAATCTTTATATAACCTATTACATAGATACTTTGGTGTCAGAAAAGTCTGCCACGCAAAATACTTTAGAAACTTATCGTTCGGATTTATGCCAACTTGAAGATTTTTTTATTGGAAAGCGGTACTACTTTAGTTAATGAGAGCAAAACTAATATTAAGGATTATGTGAAATCTCTATACACACAAAAGAAATATAAAAGTAGTTCTGTATAAAAAAATATCTGCTATGAACATTTTTTATAAGTGCCTATTTAATGATGGAATATTAGATTTCAATCCAGCTCCAGCTAATGATGATGAATTGAAAGACCCAAAAGTTTCTCGTCCTTTGCCAAAGTATTTGAGTGGTGAAGAAATGCTTTTGCTAATGGACAGAGTCAGAAAATCAGCAAGCGAATCGACTAAAGAAATAAACGGTAGGAGGTTATACGTTATTTTAGACATACTTTACTCTTCTGGCATGCGTATTTCTGAACTGATTAATTTGAAATTGTGTAAGGTGTCACATCTAGTAAACAGTAATGACAAAAATGTTATGTAATAATAAAAGGAAAGAGTGGTAAAGAAAGGCAAATCCTTTTTAACGTGGAAGCACTACAAAGTTTTAGAAATTATTTATCAATTCGTGATAATCTGATTCCTGAAGGAAAGGAATCTGATTGGTTATTTCCAGGTAATAAACCTAACAGGCCGATTACAAGGCAGACAATCGGTCAATTGATTAAGGAATTAGCAAGAAAATGTAATATTGATGAAAGTAAAATCTCTCCACATGTAATCAGACATTCCTTTGCTACTCATCTACTGGATAGTGGGGCAAGTATTGTGCTGATACAGGAAGTTCTTGGCCATAGTAATCTTTCTACAACTCAAATATATACTCATGTTGCCAACAAGAAATTGAAAGATAAATTAGCTGATTCACATCCTATCACTTAAGTGATCAATAGGTAAATTTATTGTTTTTAATTTGTAGTAGAGATAAACTCAAATAAATTTATCTAGGTTTATGATTTCTGGTTTATTGTTCAATTTATTTTTTATTTTATGGGAAGAGTTCTAT
>NZ_JAAXCS010000105.1:0-4326 GCF_013309895.1 Wolbachia endosymbiont of Atemnus politus
CCCATACCATCACACTTTGGGACCATACACTTCACATTTTCTGTCTTCAAGACTAGTTTGTGAACAACCTCTATATTTAGTTTAACTTCACTTTGGATAATCTTGAAGAAGGCTAATCCTTAACTTGTGATATGGCAATCAACCCAATCAATGCACAGAAAATCATGTAAAAGCTTGCTGAAGTTTCTTGTCCTGTAACCTTGATGATTGTTGTGCATATGAATGGTGCAAGGCCACCAAAAAATCCAGCGGCTATATTCCTTGATAACCCGAATCCGCTGTATCGTACCTTTGTTGGAAATAACTTGCACATAAGCGCACTAACAGGACCAAACGACGCAGCTATTGGAATTATAAAAAGAACGTGTGCCGTTATAGTTAGCAAATTATCACCACTTAGCATCATTGAAAAAACTGGGTAACTTACTATTATAAAAGCCATGAATGCAAACTTCATGATTTTTTTTCTTCCTATCTTATCAGAGAGTACTGCAAACAATATAGTCAATCCCCCGAGCGCAATTTGACTCAGTATTTCCACTATGTGGTTAAAATGAGTATCTACTCTTGATGTAAGCACATTGAAAAGTATTAGGTATATGTAAAGAGATGAATTTTCAACTATATCAACTCCTACTGATATCAGAAAAGGTTTTTTATAGCCATTTAACAACTCTTTTAATGGTAATTTGGGTGGATTTTTCTGCTTTTTGTACTCTGGGCTCTCATCAAGTATATATCTTGTATATATGCTGATTAATCCCATTGCTAAGCTGAAAACAAAAGGTAAACGCCATCCCCAAGAATCAAAATTAGATACTTTCTTGCATATAAGTACTGCTATAAGACTTAATATCGAACCGAGAATTGCGCTTAATACTTCAATGCTACCAAAGAATCCTTTTTTATTTTTAGGAGCGTGCTCTATTAAAAACGGTGCATTTCCCGCTTCTCCTCCAAGAGATATACCTTGTAATAACCTTAAACATACCACTAGCATTGATGCTAGTATTCCAATGTTTTGATACCCAGGAACAAAGGCAATTAATACGGTTGACAGAGTCATCAATTTAATTGAGAGCAATAGAGCAATTCTTCTTCCATGTTTATCACCAATATGGCCAAATATAGCAGCACCGATTGGTCTCATTAGGAACCCAGCTGCAAACACTCCACAAGCCTTTAGTACACTGATTAGTTGATCGTCCGATGGGAAAAACACACTGCCAATTATGCTTATTAAATGGCCAAAAAGCATGTGGTCATACCACAATAAAGTATTACAAATTAAACTCGAGAATATTACTTTTGTTATTTGCTGCATCACCTTTCCGTAGTTTGTTGAGTATTATAATAATTCGCTTTATTTTTGCAAATATAAATATTATATTAATAATAATATCTCATTAATTCTTAATATTTTTATATCGTTGACTATATTCAGTATTTTCGTATCATTGCCTATGTATTCCTATAAAATACCATGTTCCAATGAGAAAGCTATTTTTGTCTGTATACATAAGATCTTTTTATAGAATGCCATGACACATATCCCAGTTTTATTAAAAGAGATGCTATCACAGCTTTTACCACAGAGTGGTGGTGTATATGTGGATGCTACATTTGGAGCTGGAGGATATAGCAAAGCAATATTGGAGTCAGCTGATTGCAAAGTGTATGCAATTGATAGAGACGAAACAGTTATTAAATTTTATGATAATTTAAGTATCAAGCATCCAGGTAGAATAAAGCTATTTACTGAAAAATTTAGCAATATTAAAAATATATTGGATAGCCTTGAACACCTTGTAGAACCTTCTGTAATCTCAAAATCCTCTTCCGTTATCCCAGTTGAGAGCCAGAAAAAAAATGTATGGTCATGCGCTGGAATGACACCAGATGAATCTATCAATGCTGTAGATGGAGTTGTATTTGACATAGGAGTATCGTCTATGCAGCTTGATGATGGAGATAGGGGGTTTTCATTTTTACATGATGGTCCGCTTGATATGCGCATGGATAACTCTTCCCATATAAACGCTTCAACGTTTGTTAACGCTTTACGCGAAGAAGAAATTGCGAATATTATATATAACTATGGAGGCGAACGTTATTCTCGCAAAATTGCAAGGGCAATAGTGAACGCACGGAAGAAAAAAACTATCAAAACTACATTTGAACTTGCGGATATCGTACGTTCCGTGGTATTTCGTGGAAAAAGTAAAATTGATCCTGCAACTAGGACATTCCAAGCAATCAGAATATGGGTAAACGATGAGCTTGGAGAACTTGAGAAGGGTATTAAAGCTGCATCTGAAATCTTAAATAAGAATGGCAAGCTGATTGTCGTCACTTTTCATTCTTTGGAAGATCGTATAGTCAAAACCTTTTTTAAAGGCTTGTGTGAGCTAAGATCTACCGATTGTAGAACATTTTCTCTTCTGAACAAAAAAGTGATCAAAGCAAGCACTGAAGAAATAAATGCAAATCCACGTGCGCGTTCAGCAAAACTAAGAGCTATACAGAGGTTGTTATGAGAACTTTCTGTATAATTTCAATAGTTATGTTTTTTTTCAGTATTGTAGGGCTGTTTAAAGTGAAACTATATGTCCAGTCATTAAACGCAGAACTAATAAAAATAAAACGTGAAATTAATCTCGTGCAAAGTGACATAAAAGTTTTACAAGCAGAGTGGAGTTATTTGAGCAATCCAAAAAGGCTTGCAAACCTCATAGATAGACACCTGAAAAACAACTCTTTGATAGTAGCCAGCCAGGTTAAAAATCTTGACTCTCTAAATGGCCGTAGTGCGTTAGCACAACTTAAAAACCCGGATTCTACAAATTAAATATAGAGTAAGTTTTCCAGCATAGCTTTAGTTTCTCTATATCTTTTACTCCTTTCTCTGTATTTGATTACAGGCTTGAAAATAAAAGGCAACCCCAAAATTGTTAAGCTTAGAGCTAGGGTTGAAAATATGTAAGAAGCTTTGTATTTACTATGTAGCTCTTTCAGGTAAAGTATTAAGAACCTACAAAATTTTTTGTAGGTTTCGTTAATGTCTGTCCTGTCATTAGCTTTGCTGATGAACATATCTATTGCGGTGTAGCCGTCTTTGCATTTAACGCTAAGGTCTGCTCCTTTCTCTATTAACAGCTGGGCTATATCAAAATAATCCTTTTGAATAGCAAGATGCAGAGGTGCAAAACCTTGTTGCTCACAAATGTTCATATTGGCTTTAACTTCCAATAACATTTTTACAATTTTTATATGACCTTTTTTAACTGCTAGTAGCAAAGGGGTTCTGTTACATTTGGTGACAGCATTAGCATCTACCTTAAGCTTTAATAAGAGCTTAACTGCCTTAGTGTCACCATTATAGCTAGCTTTATGTAACCGGGCATTACCGCTACAATCTTGATCGTTTGCTTCTATTCCCTTTGAAACGAGAAATGCTACCATCTTCCTATTATTATGCTCAATAGCGCAATCTAATGCATCAAAACCGTGGTTGTTTTTTGTGCAGATAAACTCTTTAAAGTTAGCTTTTGCTTGCTGCTTTTTTACAATAAGTTTCACTATTTGCATTTTATTGTTGTATGCTGCTAGGAAAAGCGTAGTATTATTTTCTGTGTCTTTTGCTTCTATACTTGCCCCTTTCTTTATCAGATATTCTATAATTTCTGCTCGACTTTCATAATGTGCAGTACATTGATAGATAGCCAAAAATAAGGGGGTACGAGAATTATTATCTTCACCTTCAAGATTGGCCCTGCCATCAATTAAAGTTTGGACGCTTTTTTTAGAACCGTATAGTGAAGCTATGTGAAGAGGAGTATAGCCTTCTTGGGCATCTTTTTCATTAATTTTTGCGCCTTCTGCTATCAAAAAATCTATTAATTCTGTATCATCTTGTAATGCAGCAAGGTGCAGCGGAGTAAACCCGTTCTTATCCTTGGAATTAATTGTCAGCTGATTAACAAGGAGTTTAGCAATTTTTTTGTGTTCATGCATAACAGCATAATGCAGTGGATTTCTATTTTCATTGTCTATGGCGCTAAAATCGGCTTCATGTTCTAGCAATGATTTTACTCTAACTATGTCACCTTCTTTTGTAAATTTATGCAAAAGAGTGATTCCATTTGCATCTTTTGAGTTAATATCAAATCCACTTTCCACTAATTGGTTTATATCTTCCTCATGCGCCATACCGTTTGAATTAAACCCCTTTCGCATCAATAATACTCCTACTTGATTAAGTTTAAATGAATTTGTGAGAAATATATCATGCCTTGCATAGTTTGTGGTAACGTGCTGCGAAAAACC
>NZ_JAAXCS010000106.1:0-4256 GCF_013309895.1 Wolbachia endosymbiont of Atemnus politus
AGCACTGGGATGACACCCTTCTTTTTTTCTGGATCCCAGTGTCCGCTACTTGAATGACACCCTAGGGGCACTGGGATGACAAAAAAAGGGCTCTGGGATGACACCCTAGGGGGCACTGGGATATAACCTTGTCATTCCAGCGCGTGACGCTGAGTTTTTATATTTATATAGTTTATAAAGTTAAGGTCAGTGTCACGCACTGGGATGACAGAAGAAGGCGCTGGAATGACACCATATGGCTACTTTCATAACACCATTTGTTGTTTTTATCCTATGGTTATACTACCCTGTCTACCTTATTTTGCCGCTCTCCTGAACGGATATACTTAAAGCACCAACTTCTTCGGATCCACACACAGCTCTATTAGAAGTTTTGTGACCGTAATCGCAGAAAACATCGAGCATAAGATGCCTATTGATAAAGTAACGGAGAAACCTCTGATTGCTCCGCTGCCAATAACGAACATTATCCCTGCAGCAATTAACGTAGTGATATTTGAATCAAGAATTGTTTTTATTGCGTTTTTAAACCCTTCTTCAATAGCACGAACTGTTCTTTTTCCTGATTTTATTTCCTCGCGAATGCGTTCAAATATCAAAACATTTGCGTCTACTGACATACCAACAGTTAGCGCAATGCCGGCAATTCCAGGTAGAGTAAGAGTTGCTTCAAGTAGGGTAAGAATTAAAAGTATAGAAATCACATCAAAAAGCAATGCAACAGAGGCCAACAAACCTAACTTGCCGTAAGTAATAATTATAAATAAGGCAACGGCTACAATAGAGATTATCGCTGCTATCTCTCCTGCTTTTATTGACTCTTCTCCAAGGCTTGGACCGATATTTTTCTCTTCTATTATTTTAAGTGGTGCTGGCAATGCACCAGATTTTAAGAGTATCGCCAGTTCACTTGCTTGTTTTTCAGTGAAATTACCACTAATTTCTCCCTCTCCATTTAATATTGGTTCACGTATTGTTGGCACAGTTAAGACTGTGTTATCTAAAATAATTACAAAGGGCTTTCCTACATTTTCTTTAGTAATTTTCGCGAATCTTTTACTCGCTATGCTGTCAAACTTAAAATGTACTGTTGGTTTACCTAAGTGACCAAATCTAACTGATGCGTTAACCAACGAATCACCACCTATTTCAGTCTTGCGGAATATTGGATAAGAATTGCCTAGAGAATCCTTGAGTATTACGGTAGTTTCATGATCTACATCTTGCATTTTGGCCACATTAGTGTTTGCCAAATGGAAAGCTAGCTTAGCAGTTTTACCAAGCAGTGATTTTATTTGTTCAGTGTCTTCTACTCCTGGTACTTGGACTAATATCTTATTCTTTCCTTGTTTTTGCACGCTGACTTCCTTCGTGCCAAGTTTATCCAAACGTCTCTGGACATTATTTATTGACTCAGAAACTACTTCATTGATTAGAGAATTTCTATAATGAGATTTATATGAAATGAAAATCGAGGCATCTTTTTTATTTAGCTCTAAATTTGGGTTTATTTTGTGAACTAACGTTGAAACTTTTTTATAGTCATCAATATTATTTAAAGTTACGGCTACTTGTTTATCGCTTTGCACACTGGATTCAATGTTTTTTGCCAGCAGGCTTTCTTTCACCTCATCAGCTAACATACCCAATTTTTCTTTGAAGTAGGAATCTAAGCCTACACTCAGGAGTAAAGATGACCCACCTTTCAGGTCAAGCCCTAAGTTTATTCTCTTTTTTGAAACAAGAAACTTATTATCAAAAAAATTTGGCAATATTATATATAAAGCAAGCAAGAGGATGCACAACACCGAAAAAGATTTGATTATAAGCCTATTGCGCATGAGTTGTAGGTTTAAAGTTGTAGTGTAAGTTAAAAATGGATTTTTGTAAAATTCTCTCTATTGTCTAGTAACTTAAGGTGTTATGCAAGTAGCTGACACACAACCGCACAAACATTTGTTTGTTAAGGTTCGCACAATAAATGGTGTCATTCCAGTGCTTGACACTGGAATCCAGTAAGCTTATTTATTACATATAAAAGGTTATTATTTTGTAAAGGCAAAGCTGCTTTTAGTTTTACGTTAAAGTACAGTAAGTGCAAAATTTATATAATGAATTGTGTGGTAAAACTGGATCCCAGTGTCGGAGCACTGGGATGACATCAGACAAACAGTCGTATACATGCTAGTCAAAATAGGTACCAGAGGAAGCAGTCTTGCGGCTGCTCAAGCTTTAGAGGCAAAACGAAAGTTGCTGGAATCTTTTCCTGATTTAACTGCTAAGATCATTGAAATAAAAACTTCTGGTGACAAGCATACCAATGCAAACCTTGCTGAAATAGGAGGTAAAGGACTGTTCCTCAAAGAAATTGAGACTGAATTACTCGAGAATAATATAGACATAGCAGTCCATTCGCTAAAGGATGTTCCCGCATTTTTCTCAAAAGATTTAATAATTCCTTGTGTTTTAGAAAGGCTAAGTCCATGTGATGCGTTCATTTCCAATAAATATAACAGCCTTGAATCTTTACCAAAGCAAGCTACAATCGCAACTTCCTCAATAAGAAGAAAAGTCCAGTTACTAAATTTCAGACCAGATCTAAATATAGTGCCGCTCCGTGGAAATGTAGCAACTAGACTGCAAAACCATAATTTTGATGGAATAATTCTAGCTGAAGCCGGATTAATAAGGTTGAAAAAACATCACCTAGTTACGGAGGTACTGCCACCAAAAATTATGTTAAGTGCAGTGGGACAGGGGGCAATTTGCATTCAATGTCGGAAAAGTGATGTAAAAATTATCGATCTTTTAGAGAAAATTAACGATAATAAGTCTTTTATAAGAGTGAAATCAGAGCGCAGCTTTATGAAGACAGTAAATGGTTCATGCTTTACACCGCTTGCAGCTTTGGCAGAATATGTGAATGAAAATATGCTACATTTTCGTTGTATGCTGGCAGACAAAAAAAACATATATTTTACTGAGCGCACTTCGTTTGTAGAAGATGCGGAAAAAATGGGTATGGATGCAGGATTAGAGTTGAAATCAAAATGCTTATAAGCTTACCTAAAGTACGTGGAGTCTATCGCTATAATGTTTCGATGTCTAAAATGACGTGGTTGAACGTTGGTGGACAATCTGACGTACTATTTAAACCACGTGATATTGAAGATTTAATACGCTTGATTAAAAATACTGAATTGCCAATTAACGTTATCGGTGCAACATCCAACATAATAGTGCGAGATAGTGGCATTCGAGGCATAACAATAAAATTAGGTAAGGAGTTTGCATATATTAAATGTAAAGATAATAACGCTATCGTTGCAGGTGGTGCTGCGCCACTTAGCAATCTCGCTTACTTTGCAGGAGAGCAACAAATTAGTGGTCTCGAGTTTCTAGTTGGAATTCCAGGAACAGTTGGCGGTGGCCTAGAAATGAATGCAGGTGCGTATGGCAGTGATATTGCAAGTGTCGTGCAATCCATAAAAGCAGTGAATCTAGAGGATGGAAATCTATATGAATTCTCCAGCAAAGAAATGGGATATTTTTACCGTGGGCATAGCTTGAAAGGGCAATGGATTTTTATTGAAGCTGAGTTTAAAGGGGTAAGTTCAGAGCATGAGATTATACTAAGCAGAATAAAGGAAATTTTTGATAAAAAAAACAAAAGCCAACCAGTAAGAGGAAAAACTGCTGGGTGCATATTTAAAAATCCAAAAGACTATCAAGCATGGAAATTGATTGATGAATCTGGCTGCCGAGGATTAGATAATGGCGGAGCTAAAATTTCTAAGAAACACTGTAACTTTTTACTCAATTACAATAATGCAACTGCATCTGACTTAGAAAACCTCGGCAACAGGGTAAGAGATGCAGTGAAAGATAAGTTTAACGTTGAGCTCGAGTGGGAAATAAGGGTCTTAGGTAGCTGTTAGGCGGTTTTTATAGCTGTATTTCTCAGTTGTTCAACACTATCTATCTTAATTTGTAAAGTGTCCCTAATAAATTCATTAGCTTGGTCTTTGCTCATAAAAACTGTACGCTTGTTGGGCATTAATCTTTTTATGGCAGCTCTTGCTTTTTCATCATGCGCATGTTCAAGGAGCATATCAATTTCTTTTTTATCTTGCGGATGAGGTGTGCAAATATAGCTATGTTTCTTGAGATCTAGGTGTATGGTCCCAAAGTGTGATGGTATGAGTTTAGTATAAATAAATCAGGGGCACTGTAAACATATAAATTCAAAAGGTGTA
>NZ_JAAXCS010000107.1:0-4243 GCF_013309895.1 Wolbachia endosymbiont of Atemnus politus
CAAATTTTTTCAGGTCTTATGGTCATTTTTTTGCAGACTTAAATCCATTATCACCAAGTGGAAATAAACAAATAGATTATCAGAAATACTCGAATCTCTCTCCTACGAGTGACACTAGAACCTACAGAGATATTTACTGCAAGAATATCGGCTTTGAATTTATGCATATCTCCTCTTATGAAGAGAGAATGTGGCTGCAAGAAAAAATTGAAAATCAAACCTATACGCTAAGTTTACAAGACAAAAAGGAAATCCTGAGGCACTTGATCGAATCTGAGATGTTTGAACAATTTCTGCATATGAAATTTCCTGGATATAAACGTTTTTCTATCGAAGGTGGAGAGTCAGCTATCGTTGCAATTGAGAGAATTATTAGTGATTCTGCAGCTTTTAGTATTGAAGAAATAGTCCTTGGCATGGCTCACCGCGGACGACTTAATGTTCTTACCAAAGTTATGGGGAAAGAATATGCGGCAATGCTGTCTGAATTTCAAGGCAATCTTGCATATCCAAGTGGTCTTGAGGTGTCTGGTGATGTTAAATATCACCTTGGTTATTCTTCTGATCGAGCACTTACAGGTGGTAAAAAAATACATTTAAGTTTATGCCCTAACCCATCTCACCTTGAAGCAGTAAACCCAGTGTTAGCTGGAAGGATGAAAGCAAAGCAAAGTATGAGATCTGCGCTTGGAATATCAATTCATGGTGATGCGGCTTTTATCGGCCAAGGAGTGGTTGCTGAAACTTTAACCTTAAGCAATATTGAAGGCTATAAGGTGGATGGCATTGTACACATTGTTATTAATAACCAAGTTGGTTTTACTGCTAATCCGTGTTGCGCACGATCCTCTTTTTATTGCACTAATGTAGCAAAATCAATAGAAACCCCAGTGTTTCATGTTAATGGAGATAACCCTGAGGCTGTGAGTTTTGTTGCGAGTTTGGCGATGGAATATAGGCAGAAATTTAAAAAGGATGTGGTGATTGATATAATATGCTACCGCAAATATGGCCATAATGAAGGCGATGAGCCGAATTTCACTCAGCCACTTATGTATAAGCTGATATCAAAACATAAAACTCCTGGAACATTGTATGAAGAGAAGTTGATCGCAGAGAAAGTATTAAGTAGTGATGAGGTAAATAAATTACGCAGTGAATTCAGGGCAAAATTGGATAAAAGTCTTGCTGAATCAGCAGCTTACATTCCAAAAAAAGCCGACTGGTTCGGTGGAGTGTGGTCAAAACTCAGGAGAGCAAAGTTGAACGATTTGAGCGAATACTACACAGATTCTGGTGTCTCACCAGATGAGCTGAAAAAGTTAGGTGTGCATATAAATAGCAATATTCCAAGCAGTTTTAATATCAACAATAAAGTTAGAAAAATACTCGATGGAAGAATAGACAGTATAAATTCCGGTCACGATATAGACTGGGCAACGGCAGAAAGCCTTGCGTTTGCATCGCTACTTGCAGAAGGAATAGGAGTGCGTTTATCAGGACAAGACTCTGGTCGTGGAACTTTCTCGCACCGTCATTCAAGGCTTGTTGATCAAGCAACGGAGGAAACGTTTATTCCGCTAAACAATATAAGTGAGAAGCAAGCTCACTTTGAAGTCATGGATAGCGCTCTATCTGAGTATGCTGTGATGGGCTTTGAATATGGATACAGTCTTGACTCTCCATATTCACTGGTGCTCTGGGAAGGGCAATTTGGTGATTTTGCAAATGGCGCGCAAATCATGATCGACCAGTTTATTGCATCGGCAGAAACAAAATGGTTGCGATCGAGCGGTCTAGTTTTATTGTTGCCTCATGGTTATGAAGGACAAGGACCTGAACATAGTTCTGCTCGTATAGAGAGATTTTTGCAACTCTGCGCAGAAGATAACATGCAGATAGTGAATTGCTCCACTCCGGCAAATTACTTTCATGTTTTACGCAGACAAATTCATCGAGATTTTCGTAAGCCTTTAGTGGTGTTTACACCTAAATCGCTACTGCGTCACAAAAGAGCAGTTTCTAACCTATCTGATTTTGAAGGAAAATTTCTCACGGTAATTCTAGAATATAGAACAGGTTTGGTTCCAAATGATAAAATACGTAAAGTTGTAATATGCAGTGGTAAAATTTATTACAACATAATCGAAATGCTTGAAGCACAAAAAATAAATGATATAGCAGTAATACGTTTGGAGCAATTCTATCCATTTCCTGCAGATAAATTAAGTAATGAACTTGAGAAGTACAAAAACGCTGAAATTGTATGGTGTCAGGAAGAACCGAAGAATATGGGGGGATGGTTCTTCGTCAACCCATTAATAGAAGAAGTATTATCTAGTCTAAACATTCAAGCGAAAAGGCCTAAGTGCATTGCAAGACCTGCTGCTGCATCTCCTGCATGTGGTTATGCTAGTGTTCACACTCAGCAACAAGAAGAGATTTTGAGGCGGGTAGTAAGCTAACTAAGTTTCACTTCCACCAACGGAATGTTATTCCAGCTATTACTGCCATAGTTATCAATAGAAGCGTTTAGATAATCTGTGTCAAAGCGTACGGGCACATCAAATTCAAAGCTTGCAGTGATTATTGCGCCTTTTGCTGGTGGTTTCATAAATATTATTTCTCCGTTTGAGTAATTTACTGAATATCCGCTCTCTTCTTTGTTATTTAAATAGATCTTTACTGTGCCCTGTACTGGCTTTTTAGTTATGCGCATGTGCTTATCTTTTCCACTGATATAAGTTTTAATCAGTTGAAAAGTTGTTTTTTTATCGTCTCCTATTCCGATTTCTTGGTTGGTGGCTGTAAAGTCTGACCAATCTTTGAAACGAAATCCTACTGCTTTACCTTTTCGTGCGTGAAAAAATGTTATTAATTCTTGTAGCTGCTCGTTTGATCTGATCCCATAAGCTATATTGTACCTGGCACGTGCACGAGACCAATTGATGTTGCGCTGTTCACAACCATTATGAGTTGTAACGACATCAGTGGAAAATTCCGGGCCTCCAGTGGAACCGTAAGATATATTTTCTGGAAATCTAATTTCTGTAAATGACATATGTCCTCCTGTGAAAGTAAAATTGAAGTAGTTTGGTTGAAGAGAAGGTGGTGAAGGTATTTCACATAATGTTATGAAAGTAACTGAAGGTAATATCTTAAGTTGCTATTGTTACTTATCATACCCATAATTACTATACTTAGGTTCACTTGTGCTGTCAAGCAAAAAAATAAAATTTTATGGCAATTAGCTTTGCTTGTGACTCAATTCATCTACTTTCTTGCGTAGTATATCCAAATCAGTTGCTCCTACAAACAGACTATCCCCAATTATTAGAAAAGGTGTACCACCTACTCCCAGCTCACTTACTAAAAGCTTGCTGTTGTTTATCATTTGCTCAATTTTATCTGCATTATCTTTCATGGAATTATTAAAGTCGTTCTCATTAATCCCTATACCTTTCACTATACCTAATATGTTTTCATCTGAAAATTCTCCCCTGTGATTTAAAGCAGCATAGTGGAAATCTAAATACTTGTCTTTATCGACAAAGTAGACAGCTAAAGCACTTCTTGCTGCCTTTAAAGAGTTGTTACCAAGTATTGGGGTATCCCTGAAGATGTACTTAACTTTACCATCATTGATCAACTGTTTTATATCATCTTTTATGGCTTTGCAATACCCACAAGAATAGTCAAAAAACCCTACAGCTATAACTCTGCTATTTTCATTTCCTGAATAAGGATAAGCAGAGTCGAATATTTCATTTTTGTACTGTAAAATTTTACCCTTAGTCGCGTTATTCCTAGCAGCGTAACTACTTTTAATTGATTCTTCCCGGAGAGTTTTTATAATCCTATCGAAATTTCTACTGATGTAATCATCTAATCTCTCGCCTATATAGTCATCGCTTAGGGTTTGACTGCGGTGTGAAAGCCAATTATTTATCACTGGCAAACTTGCTATTGCCAATATAAAAATCAATAAAAACGATATTCTATACATACACTTACTAAAGGACCTACGATATAAAATTTTTAGTATACATCACCTGTATATTAAAAGCAGCATTTAATGTTAATATATAAAAACATTTGTATCAAGTATAACTAATTTTGCCTAAAATGTGAACTTTATACGCAATAGACTTCTTGTATTATCTCCTATCATTCCAGCGCCTCCTCCTAGTCATCCCAGTGCTTCCTTCTCCTGTCATCCCAGCGCGTGACGCTGGGATCTCAT
>NZ_JAAXCS010000011.1:0-19562 GCF_013309895.1 Wolbachia endosymbiont of Atemnus politus
AGTGTTTATAACATAAGGCGAGATTTTCTGCGTTTATCAGATGAACTAGTGATGTAAATTTCACTCGTTTATCTTGCTTCGCTCTTATCGCTATCTGGTTTAGTTTTCTTTGCATATTCCTCCAACCTCTGTTGTATTGGTATTGCAATCCCTATTCCAGTTGCTATATTGCTGATCGCTTCCCCTTGTATGTGGCTTTCCCACACTCTGAGTACTATCAATCAGTCCGACTTCCTTTGTATCTTTCGTCAGTTCTCGTCTTTGTTGACTTGTTCTCACGTACCTTAATAGGAACACAAAGGATCTCCCAAGTTCATTTAGAATCCATCTCAATACATGATACGGCCTAAGATCCCGATAGAGTGAGTGATAACTTGCCTTATCGTTATCCTTCATGCTGTCTTCCACTAGCATGAAAAATGTCGACCTCCATGATGTTGAGGTTTTCGGGACTCAATACCTTCACTTTCGTTGCACCCTGTATTGTCCGTTCCATTAGCTTTGCTACGCTCGTTACCTTACGTAGCATAATGGTCTGTTCTAGGCTGTTGGCTAGACTTTGCCTAGGTTGGATTTTCACCAACTGTGTTCTAAACGCTTCTCTTGGCGCACTAAAACGTCTTCTTCTCTTTCTCTACCTTGTGTATTAAGCTATATATGTAAACAGTGCTTCCGAATTCTTTTTAATTACCATCACATTCTGGTACCATACATCTTACAGAATATAGATGTTGTGAGTAGAGTGTGTTTCTGATACTATTGGAGAACCTTATCTTTGTAGAATTCAAGTATGAATGAAATGAATTTATATGAACCTTAAATCAGTTGTATTATGCATACTAGATGACTGGAGAGATGGAAGGTTAGGAAATGTAATACTATTAGCAATGAAACACCACCCTTTTGTCAAAATATTAGCTATAATTATCCAAAGTACAGTTTATCTGCCTGTGGAACCGATGTTGGATTCTGACCATCTGACTACAGTCAGATAGGTAATTCAGAAGTTGGCCATATCAACATTGGCAGTGGTAAAGTAGTAATGCACAGCCTTCAACATATTAATCAAGAAATAGAAACAATCGGAAGTAATGGAAATCTACAAAACTTTATTGGCAGTCTAAATTTTAAGAATGGCGTGTGCCATATAATGGGGTTGATGTCAGATGGTGGTGTTCATTCGTATCAAAAACATATTTTAACTTTAGCAAATAAAATATCACAATGCGGTATCAAAGTGATAATTCATGCATTTTTAGATGACAGAGACATGTTGAAAAATTCGGGAAAAAATGCATTCAATAATTTGAAGAGAGTATAAAAGGCAACGGGGGTGTAAGGGTTGCTACTGTCTCTTAACATTACCACGCTATGGGCCGTGACAGTATGTGGGAGAGAACAATTGAAGCTTATGAAACTATCGCATTTGCAAAGGCACCACGTCATGACAGTGCGGTTTCATTAATTGATAATAATAATCATCAAGACAACATAACTGATGAATTTATCAGACCTGCAGTAATAGGTGATAATCAAAGTATAAAGCGAGAAGATGGAATGTCATTGGATAATTTCCGTTCTGAACGAATGATACAATTGGCAAGTAATTTGCTCGGTAAAACGGATTACATCGAAGTAGCAAAATTCTCTTCAATTTTAAGTATGATGAAGTATAAAGAAGATCTTCAGATCCCTTATATTTTTCCTCATGAATCTTTTGCTAACACTTTAGGACAGGTAATAGAAGACAATAAATTACGACAATTACGTATTGCCGAAACTGAAAAATACGCTCATGTGACTTTCTTCTTCAATTGTGGCAAAGAAGAACTTTTCCCTGGTGAAGAAAGAATTCTCATCCCTTCACCAAAAGTTAAAACTTATGATTTGCAGCCCGAAATGTCAGCCTTTGAACTCACAGAAAAGCTTGTAAAAAAAATTTATTCCCAAGAATTTGCGCTAGTAGTTGTAAATTACGCTAACCCTGATATGGTGGGACATACAGGCAACATGAAAGCAGCCCAGAAGGCTGTGCTAGCTGCAGACGATTGCCTTGCAAAAGTGCTCAATGCTGTTAAAGAAGTAGGTAACACTGCGCTCATTGTTACTGCAGATCACGGCAATGTTGAGTGTGTGTTTGATGAAGAAAATAACACACCTCACACAGCACACACTTTAAATAAAGTTCCATTCGTTGTATGCTCTGATTCTTGCAACGACATAAAGCTGAAAGATGGACGATTATCCGATATCGCTCCTACTATTTTACAGCTACTTGGAATTAAAAAACCAGACGAAATGACAGGTGGTTCATTGATTGTGTAATTTCTTGTATTACCCTTTGTTATCCTAGCTGGGATAACATTTAACTTAAACTAACTCCGTAAGCGTTAGCTCAATAGACTTCTTGCATAACAAACTTCTGTTAGACAAAAAAAGAAACTCCTTGACAACCCTCACCAACCCTTTTATAATGACAATGAAGCTATTGATTTATCTTCGCAATCTGTGCAGGTTAACGACAAAAAACTTAGGGTATTTGGCGTATCATGTTTAATTTTTTGCACTATGTGCACCTTATGTCTTTGTAAATTTTCTGGGTTTTTACCTATATAAGCTGAAACGCGCTTATAAGTCGTTTAAGACAGTAGAAAACGTCAAATTGACAAGGAGAACGTGAATGACTAGCTACCATAGGGTTTCTTTTGCCTTTTTTCCTGCTTTAGTAAATTTCTTAACGTTAGATTAGTTGCATAAAAGCAGATAAACCCTAGCGTTTAGGATAAAAACGCCGATATTTGAGGTACATAGAAAATAGCCAACCACCACGGGGATTCTTTTGCCTTTTTTTCGATTTAGTAAATTTCTTAATGTTTAGATTAGTTGCAATTATGAAACTGGGTAGAAAGGCAGCACTCTTATGATGTCATTCCAGTGCTTGACACTGGTTCGTAACTTCATAATGTAAATTATTTCAAATTGTATCTATTTGCAAGTATATAAATATAATAATTTTGCATAAAAAATTAGATCCCAGCGTCACGCGCTGGGATGACACCATAGGGACTACCTGAATGATAGGAAGAGGAGTCTACCTAGACGACCCTTATATCTGAACCTGCAAAAACAGATGCCTATGCTTTCCCATGGATTCCCTTTGAAGTTGAATATTGAAAATTAACCGGAGAATTGTGAATTACTTTGTATATATCGTAACAAGCCATAGCGCTTTCGGCAAAACCATTTAGTATCAACTTTAGTTTGCCCAAATAAGTAGCTATATCTCCAATTGCATATATCCTATCTCTACTGGTTCTGAGTGTAGCCTGGTCAACAACTATGCGGCTATGTTCTAACTGTATATCCCAATTGTTTATTGGCCCCAAATTCATTGACAGGCCAAAAAATGGCAATAAAAAATCAGTGGTTATTTCTTTTTCTTCCTTAGAAGCAATGTTTTTTACTATTACCGCATTCAACTGCCCATTATTTCCAGCTAGCTCGTGTAATTGATATGGCACTACAAGCTCTATTTTTCCATTGCTTTCAAGTGATTCTAACTTATTTCTCATTTCGGGAGCGCAACGAAATTCTTTTCTTCGATGTATCACATAAATTTTCTTTGCCACTTTAGAAAGTTCTATAGTCCAATCAGCTGCAGAATCCCCTCCCCCTGCAATGACTATAGTTTTATCCTGAAAATCAGAAATTTTATTTATGCTATAAAATATGGATTTATTTTCATATTCTAATATACCACTAAGGGGCGGGCGGTTGGGTTCAAACACTCCATTGCCTGCAGCAATGATAACAGCTTTGCATTTTACCTCTGTACCTGTATTCGTTATTACAGTAAAACTTTGATTATCGTTATTTGAAATTTTTTCCACCCTTTGACTTAAATGATAAACAGGCTCAAATGGCAAAGCTTGCTCCATCAGCTGTTCAATTAATCTTTGAGCAGTAATTACAGGATAACCAGGTATATCATATATTGGTTTTTCTGGATAAAGAGCAGCACATTGCCCTCCTGCTTGATCTAAAATATCTATTATATGACATCTCATATCAAGCATTCCCGCTTGAAAAGCAGTAAATATTCCAACAGGTCCTGCACCTATTATTACTATGTCAGTTTCCATGTTCTCCATTTAGGTAACAACTTATTTAGATATTAGTTGGCTTTGTTAATAAGGTCAATTTATGAAACAACAAAAGGATACAGTTGTAAG
This sequence comes from Wolbachia endosymbiont of Atemnus politus, assembly GCF_013309895.1. Lineage (NCBI taxonomy): Bacteria > Pseudomonadati > Pseudomonadota > Alphaproteobacteria > Rickettsiales > Anaplasmataceae > Wolbachia > Wolbachia endosymbiont of Atemnus politus. Next base: position 4,233 of record NZ_JAAXCS010000011.1, read on the forward strand.
AATCGGGCAAAATCGCAGATTAAGAGAAAATAAATTTTTATGTAATTATAATAATATATTAATTTTAATAGTGAGGTAAATATTATGAGTATTAAAAACGATTTAATAATTAAAGCCACGGCAAACAATAAAGCAAGTGTTGTAAAACAGTCGCTTAATCTACTTAAAAACTATCCAATTCACTCGATATAGGACAAATACACGATAAAGAAGGCAACACTGTATTACACTATGCTGCAAGAAATTCTAATTACGGATTAGTAAGTTTTTTATCAAACATAATATTGATGTCGATTTAAAAAATCAATATGGACAAACTCCATTGGTGTTTGTAATGGGAAATTTTGCATCAAGAGTTGATAACAATCAGAATCTATCTGTAGCTAAATATTTTAATAGAAGGTTTTCCCATGGAGATGACTTGTTGATTATCGGCTCCTTACTAAAATCAGGAGCAAAACTTGATAGGGCAGATTATAATTACTTACTAGGTATCATAGAAGATCAGAAAAATAAGAATGAATATGTACCTTTGTGTGAAAAGATAGAAGAGACTTTAAGTTTAATCTCAGATAAAAATGCGGAACGAGGAGAGAAGTATGTAAGGTATGAAAATTGTGGTTATAATAACAATCTAGAGCATATTTACGATACTCCAGAGTACGGTATTTCAGGTATGATAACAGTAATGATTACATTTCAGAGCATATTTACGAAGAGGTAGATGAATTACGTGTTAATAAAGAAGCATTCAGTAGTAATATGAGTCGTAGTGGTAGTGTATCAAATATTAACAGTGACAACATTTGGTCCAGTTGGGATAATGATGAAAGTGAATGTCAGACGCTTTCAAACCCTCAATCAGATGATGAAAAAGGAAGCAGAACTCCTGAAAGTGGTTACAGATCTGGTAATGATGTAGGCCAACAAAAGTCCAAAATTGCAGCTTTGCCAAACCACCAGCAAAATACAGGAAAGCCATCGATAGCGTCAAAGCCCGCTAATCTACAAACAAGACCTCAGGCTTCTCTTGCACAAAAGAGGCCTGAAAATAAAATATCCAATTCTAACTTCAACAAAGCGTACGATCCTGGCTTGGTTCCAATCAAGCAGCAAATAGCATAACAGAAAGGAGGAAGATGTTTGAAAACAACACACCTTCTACTGTAGTGGAAGACATGATTCTGGACAAGGAAAACAAACCCGTAACCATGTGCAGGAATTGACAAAGATGTTTGAAAATAAAACGTCTTCTAGTTTCAATGGAAGGTATAATTCTGACTTGAGTCTAATAATCCAAGCTCTAAAGTGTCCTCAGGTGCTACAAAAAAAGTCCTAAATAGAAGTAACGTCCTTTCTTGAAGCTCTGCCGTCTAGGTAGCTTGTTTCTTTTTCTGGATTCTAGCGCATTATGCTGGAATCCAGATTTTTTTAAAGCTATAGAAACGGGGCTACAAAAAAAAATTGCTTGACACATTTTTACAGTTCTACTATAAGGTGTTTTAGGGTCCAAAGTCTATCTTCGCTTGCAAGCTTTTCCACTAAATTCAGTAAAAAGTGTACTCTTCAGCGTATGCAGGTGCACATGCATTTCTGTCGTTGCATTTTAGCTGTTTATAGGAGGTTCATCATGTCTACAATTTTGATATCGTTATGTCAGATGGCGCCTTTGTCGTAAAATGGCTAATTTTAGCAAATCCCTGTTATTGTTTTGCACTCCAGTCTTTTTCAAATATTGCAAGTCCCTGATCGGTAAGTGGATGATTAAGTAATTGTCTAAGTACTTTTGCTGGTACAGTAATTGAATCAGCACCAAGCCTTGCAGCTTCTATCACATGCGCTGGGCTTCTCACTGATGCAACGAGAACTTTCGTATCAAAGTCGTAATTAGAATATATAGTGCATATATCTTCTATTAGTGATAAGCCATCATAGCTTATATCATCAAGACGACCAACGAAGGGAGAAATAAAACAAGCACCGGCCTTAGCGGCAAGCAGTGCTTGTCCAGGAGAAAAACATAATGTAATGTTAACAGGTATTTTATGTTCTGTCCACAACTTTTTACAAGAAATTAATCCTTCATGCATAAGAGGTAATTTGATTACGATATTGTCAGCGATTTTCGCTAACTTAAGGCCTTCCTTAACCATATCTTCATGGTTACCTGCAACAACTTCAACACTAACAGGCCCCTTTATAATAGAACATATTTCACCTATTAAATCTTCGTATTTATCTTTACGTCCGGATTTTGCTATTAAAGAAGGATTGGTTGTTATGCCATCAATGAACTCTTTTAGTTCTTTAATTTCATTTAAATCAACGCTATCAAGAAAAATTTCCATACTATTCCTCCATTAACAAACAACGTACGATAAAAACTTACTGACTGAGATAATTCAACTGCATGTTTATCCTTTTGCTCTTCACCGATTCCTCATCATGAATCACATGATCAAAAATCTGAACTTGGTTCGTCATAATGCTACAATTGTTATCTGCAACTTCCAACACACCATTATCAACCACAACTTTTTCTTTTTTTTGATTACTCATTTTAACAGTAATTATACCAGGCAATAAATAAATTAAATAAGGAGAATGGTGAGCTAAAATCATAAGTTCACCTTCTAGCCCATTCATTGAAAGAGAAACTACTCTACTGAATGAAATTTGATTATCAGGAGAAAAAAATTGCACTTTGAAGGTATTCATAATCTTTAATTTTTAGCTCCAACTTTAGTTTCAGCCTCTATTAATTCAGCCTTTTGCATTGCTTCGTCTATATTCCCCACCATATAAAAGGCAGCCTCTGGCAAGTGATCATACTTGCCTTCAACAATCCCTTTAAAGCTAGAAACAGTATCGGAAAGTGAAACAAATTTACCAAGCATGCCAGTAAATATCTCCGCAATGTGAAAAGGTTGAGAAAGAAACTTCTGAATTTTACGAGCCCTATCAACAATAATTTTATCTTCATCAGACAGTTCATCCATACCAAGTATAGCAATAATATCTTGTAGTGACTTATAAGTTTGCAGTATACGTTTTACCTCAGAAGCCACCTTATAATGCTCTTCACCAATGATTTCAGCAGACAAAGACTGAGAAGTTGAATCAAGTGGATCAACAGCAGGATATATTCCCATTTCAGCTATTTGCCTTGACAGTACTGTAGTTGCATCAAGGTGAGAAAACGTAATTGCTGGAGCTGGATCAGTCAAATCATCCGCAGGAACATATATAGCTTGCACAGAAGTAATGGAACCTGAAGTAGTTGAAGCTATTCTCTCTTGCATTGCACCCATATCGGTTGCAAGGGTTGGCTGATAACCAACAGCTGAAGGTATCCTTCCAAGTAAAGCAGAAACTTCAGAACCAGCTTGAGTAAAACGGAAGATATTATCCACAAAAAATAAAACATCTTGATTTTCACGATCACGAAAATACTCTGCCATAGTCAAAGCTGTTAAAGCAACCCTAGCCCTTGCCCCGGGAGGCTCATTCATCTGACCATAAACCAAAACAGCTTGAGATTTTTCATGCTCATTTATATCTATTACATTTGAAGTGATCATCTCGTGATAAAGGTCATTACCTTCACGCGTTCTCTCTCCTACTCCGGCAAACACGGAAAATCCTTTATGAGCTTTTGCTATATTGTTAATTAATTCCATTATCAGAACTGTTTTACCAACACCAGCTCCACCAAATAAACCAATTTTTCCTCCTTTAAGGTAAGGTGCAAGAAGATCTATAACCTTTATTCCCGTAACTAAAACTTCTTCCTGTATCCTCTGCTCAGTAAAACTTGGAGGCGCTCTGTGTATAGGTTCTAAATCATGCTTTCCTTTCAGCGGACCACACTCATCTATAAGCTCTCCTACAACATTAAAGATTCTCCCTAAAGTTGAACGTCCAACTGGAACTGATATTGGCGCACCTGTATCAACAAACTCATCATTTCTTGATACACCATCTGTGCTATCCATTGCAATACAACGGACTATACTGTCACCTATATGCTGTGAAACTTCTAAAACCAGCTCCTTGCCCTTATATTTTAGTTTACTTTTCAAAGCATTAAATATTTTAGGTACTTCGCCTTCAAATTTTAAATCAATAACCGCTTGAGTTACCTTAACCGTTCTACCTACATTCATCTTTTTACTTTTATCACCCAACACTACAATTTTATAAAAAAGTTCCCAAAGAACTCCTAAAGAAAATAAATCTTATATTATTAATAGAAATTTTGCAACATTAAAACGTTCACTAATTACGCTTTATTATAAACAATGCAAATGCATTCAACAGCCAAGTAATAATAAACAGCACTAAACTAAGCGCATAAGCAGCTAGTGTTTGCACACTATTGAAATCCTGATCCCCAGTAAGTAGTGTAGCAATCTGTACAGTAATAGTAGTGACTGAATTGAGAGGATTGAAAGTTAAGTTTGAGTTGATTCCCACAGCCATCAGCACGATCATTGTTTCACCTATCACTCTCGAAACTGACAATAAAATTGCACTTAAAATTGTAGGCATTGCATAAGGTATTGTTATGTGCCATATAGTTTCCGCCGGAGTTGCCCCCAATGCCATAAAGCCATAACGCAGGCTCTTTGGAACAGACCTGATTGCATCCTCTAATAAAGAAATAATAAAAGGAAGAATCATTATTCCAATCGATAAACCAGCAACCAAAGCACTCTCTGAGTGTATATTTAAACCAAAAAAACTCGCTATCCTTTTCACAGAGGAAGATAAAAACACAACCGAGAAATACCCATATACAACTGTAGGAACAGCAGATAAAACTTGCAAGGTTGTGTTAACAATGTAACGCACTTTCCCACTCGCATATTCACTAATATATATTGCAGAAAATAAACCAAGCGGAACAGCAACCAGCATTGCTACAATAGTTATAACTAATGTGCCAGCCAAAAGTGGAGTTATGCCGAAACATCCTATCTTCTCTTCACCAATCGTTACTACATTATGGCTCCACTTTAAGCAGAACAAGAATTCCGAAATAGTCACTTCTTTAAAAAAATTAACAGATTGAGTAAGAATAGATAACATTATAAATAAAGTGATAAAAAACGACATGGCCAGAGCCACAAATAATAAAAATTTGATTATCTTATTCCTTTTGCTTCTAAAGATAAAAGCAAACATGAAAAAAAGTAATGATATAGCAATAGAAGTTACCAAATAATTGTCACAGAGTATTAATGACCAAGTTAATATCCATATACAACTAAGATATAAATAGGATTTAACCTTATCTACTTGTCGAAACTTACTAAAGCAAAACAAAAGAATTAGTAGTACCGGTATGAAAAGGATTACTGTCAACGAATTCATCTACTCATATATCGAATCTTATTTTATGAGAATATAATCTTTATGAGCATTCAATATATATAATGCAACCACCATTTGACAACAAAGTAAAATAATTTAAAATAACTAATTATATTTATAAAAACAATGAAGAGAACATTTCAACCAAAAAATTTGATAAGGAAACGCAGGCACGGCTTCCGTTTACGTATGACAACAAGAGCTGGAAGGAAAATCCTCAATAAGCGTCGCTCATTAGGATGCAAAAAATTATGCGCATAGTGAGCATAAAAAAAAAGATTTTTCATTTGCTTTTAAAAATAAGCTAGCACCTGGTAGTCTTTTTTATCGTGGGCTCTACATATCATTATATGCCATAAAAGAGAGAGAGCCCGAAAAGTATATTTACACTATTAGAACAGGTCTAGTTATCAGCAAAAAAGTCGGAAAAGCAGCAAAAAGAAACAAAATCAAAAGACGATTACGAGCACTTGCTAAAGTCAACATCTTAAATACAAGCAATATAGGACACTACTATATAATAATCACTCATAGAAATATTATACAAGCAAGTTATAAAAACTTACAGAAAGATCTAACTATTTGCTTAAAAAAAATAAAATAAATCTCAATTAAGGTATTTACAACTATATTATTTATGATAACATAAGTAAAATTTTTAAAAATAATTAATGGGTGTGGTGAATGGTGGAGTATAACAACACAGGCTTTGGTGAGATGTATCAATCTTTATTCCTCCCTAAAAAAACAGGAACAGACTGGAGGTCAGCATTCCGTCAACAAGAAGAATTATTAAAAAAGGCGGAAAGTAATGTAACATTATCAGAAATTAATAATTCTCCTTTAAAAGAAAGTAAACTAGGAAAGGTAGGAACAATATTAAATGATATAAAAAAAGATCAAAGACACATAAGAGAAAAAAGACAGCATGGTTAAAGTAAACAATAACAGTAAAAGAAGGAAGTTAAAAAACACTCACTATTTATAATCAATAAAGAAATTTTTATAAACTTGGCAGCGACCTACTCTCCCTTTTCAAGTACCATCAGCGCTAAAAAGTTTCACTTCCGAGTTCGGGATGGGATCGGGTGGTTCATTTTTGCCATAGCCACCAAGTCAATAAAAATTTCTAACTTAACAATTTTAACTTAATATTTAACACTGCATACACACATATAGAAAGCAAATAAATCAATCAGGCTATTAGTACTAGTTAGCTTCACATGTTACCATGCTTCCACACCTAGCCTATCAACGTGGTAGTCTTCCACGGCCTTAATTGGGAAATCTTTTTGAAGAGGGTTTCTTGCTTATATGCTTTCAGCAATTATCCCATCTATACATAGCCACCCAGCGATGCTATTGGCATAACAGCTGGTACACCAGAGGTATATCCATCTCGGTCCTCTCGTACTAGAGTCAGATCTTCTCAAATTTCCTTCACCCACGGCAGATAGAAACCGAACTGTCTCACGACGTTCTAAACCCAACTCACGTATCACTTTAATCGGCGAACAGCCGAACCCTTGGGACCTTCTCCAGCCCCAGGATGTGATGAGTCGACATCGAGGTGCCAAACGGTGTCGTCGATATGAACTCTTGAACACCATCAGCCTGTTATCCCCGGCGTACCTTTTATCCGTTGAGCGATGACCCTTCCATACAGAATCACCGGATCACTATGACCGACTTTCGTCTCTGCTTGGCTTGTCAGCCTCGCAGTCAGGCAAGCTTATGCCATTATACTATCAAGCTGATTTCCGACCAGCTCTAGCTTACCTTCGCACGCCTCCGTTACTCTTTAGGAGGCGACCGCCCCAGTCAAACTACCCACCATACAATGTCCTAGTTCCAGATAATGAAACATAGTTAGATATCAAAAGTGTAAGGGGTGGTATCTCAAAGTTGACTCCATTATAGCTAGCGCCATAACTTCAAAGTCTCCCACCTATCCTGCACATCACACTTTTAATAGCAATGTAAAGCTATAGTAAAGGTGCACGGGGTCTCTTCGTCTAACCGCGGGTACCCCGCATCTGCACGGGGAATTCAATTTCGCTGAAGTGATGTTGGAGACAGTGGAGAAATCGTTACGCCATTCGTGCGGGTCGGAACTTACCCGACAAGGAATTTCGCTACCTTAGGACCGTCAGTGTTACGGCCGCCGTTTACTGGGGCTTCAATTTAGAGCTTGCACCCCTCCTATTAACCTTCCAGCACCGGGCAGGCGTCAGACCCTATACTTCCACTTACGTGTTTGCAGAGTCCTGTGTTTTTAGTAAACAGTCGCTACTCCCTATTTTGTGCCACCTACTCATAGTTGCCTAAAAGCAGGCTACCCTTCTCCCGAAGTTACAGGTACAATTTGCCGAGTTCCTTCAACATCATTCTTTCAACACCTTAGTATACTCTACTCATCCACCAGTGTCGGTTTACGGTACGGCCTCATAAATATAAGTGCTATTTCCTGGAGCTTCTTTTAAGCATAGGTCAATCCAATAAGACCTATACAAATACGAAACCCGTCACACTTAAGAGGTTCAGGAATATTAACCTGATTGCCATCGACTACTCCTTTACGGACTCGCCTTAGGAACCGACTAACCCTACGCAGATTAACTTAACGTAGGAACCCTTAGATTTTTGGTGAGAGTGTTTTTCACACTCTTTTACGCTACTTATGTCAGCATTCTCACTTCTGATATCTCCAGCAGTTTTCACAAACCACCTTCACAGACTTACAGAACGCTCCGCTACCGCACCTATTGACCGAATCAATAAGCACTCACATCTTCGGTATACAGCTTTAGCCCCGGTACATTTTCAGCGCAGAAAAACTTATTTAGACAAGTGAGCTGTTACGCTTTCTTTAAAGGATGGCTGCTTCCAAGCCAACCTCCTAGCTGTAATGGTTTTTCTACTTCCTTCCCCACTTAGCTGTAATTTTGGGACCTTAGATAGTGATCTGGGTTGTTTCCCTTTTCACCACGGACTTAGCACCCGCAGTGTGTCTGTTGTATAATTAACTATTGGTATTCGGAGTTTAGTTAGATTTGGTAAGACGGTGAGTCCCCCTAGTCTATCCAGTGCTCTACCCCCAACAGCATACATACAACGCTCTACCTAAATAGATTTCGCGGAGAACCAGCTATTTCCAAGTTTGATTGGCCTTTCACCCCTAATCACAACTCATCCAATAATGTTGCAACATTAACTGGTTCGATCCTCCAGTGTGTTTTACCACACCTTCAATCTGGTCATGACTAGATCACTTGGTTTCGGGTCTAATCCATAAAACTAAAACGCCCTATTCAGACTTGCTTTCGCTACGCTTACACCTAACGGCTTAAGCTTGCTTTATAGATTAACTCGCTGACCCATTATGCAAAAGGTACGCTGTCACTCTAATGTAAATCTACTACGAGATTGCTCTCGTAGAAAAAACATAGAGCTCCAACTGTTTGTAAGCACTTGATTTCAGATTCTATTTCACTCCCCTCCCGGGGTTCTTTTCACCTTTCCCTCACGGTACTTGTCCACTATCGGTCGTTAAGGAGTATTTAGGCTTGGAGAATGGTCCCCCCACATTCAAACAGGGTTTCACGTGCCCCGCTCTACTCAAGGATTTAAAAACTTTCTACTTATACAGGACTATCACCTTCTATGGTTACTATTTCCAGAGTATTCTAATTCTTATTTTTAAACCACTAGCCTTTTCCGCTTTCGCTCGTCACTACTAACAGAATCTCAGTTGATTTCTTTTCCTTTGGTTACTTAGATATTTCAGTTCACCAAGTTTGCTTCACATATTGACTTAATATGTAATAACTAGCTAAGCTAGTTGGGTTTCCCCATTCGGAAATCCGCGGATCAAAATTTGTTGACAATTCCCCGCAGCTTATCGCAGCCTGCCACGTCCTTCATCGCCTCTTAACGCCAAGGCATCCATCAAGTGCTCTTAATAACTTATTTACTCGACTATATGCAGAATATGCAGAGTTAAATATTATTGAAATTAAATTGAGATTAAATTAATCTCTACCATAAAACTTGTCAAACATCTCAAAACTAAATTAGCTTCTTACATGTTATAAACTGACAAGTGATATGTCAACGCTTTTTTACACAAAATATTTACTTACACTGGTAAAATAATAATATACTTGTAATCCCAAGTAAGTAAAACTTATAATCTAGATAAGTGTTAAAGCAGAGTCATATACAATAAAGATAAATGAAAAAAATATTTCATGGTGTAAAATGCTTTAAAAATCGAGTCTATTTAAAAATGATAGTAACATCCAAGGGTACTTAAGATATGAAAGGCAATTTATCCTTTATAAATGTTATTTTAAGTTTTATGCGTAAATTAATCAGCATGCTTAACATTAAGAAAGCCAAACAATTCGCTGCAAATAAATATAACGCTCTTTATAAGAAAACAACATCATTTCTCGAAAAGTTCAAAAATTTATTAAACACCAACATTGAAATTGGTTTATACCACTTCTATAAGGGCAATATATCAGATGCGAAGTTACGATTTTGGTTAATCAGCATATTTTATTCTAATTTACCTATAGTTTGGTATAACATCGGAAGATGTCATTTTGCAATGGGAAATACTAACAAAGCTTACACTTATTTAACGAAGACATTAAAACTAGACAATAATTATGAAGAAGCGTCTTACTACATAAAAAAAATGACAAACTTAGCACCCATTACAAAATTGCCCAAGAACCTCATAAAACAATATTTTGATTACACTGGCGAGTATTTTGTCGAGCATTGGTTAATCGCTAAACAATACAGAGGGCATGAGCTTATATACATGTTAACTACAAAAATCTTTAGCAACGCAACTTCTGCACTTAACATACTTGATCTCGGTTGTGGAACTGGAATATGTGGTCATTTTTTAAAAATATACAATATTGGAAATTGCATAACAGGAGTTGACATTTCAAATAGAATGCTAAATATTGCTAGAGGATGCTTTATAAAGGGTAAACCTGTTTACAATGAGTTAATACACATGGAAATGACAGATTTTCTTAAACAAGAAAGAAACCATTCGTATGACGTCATTATTTTTGCTGAAGTGTTACATTACTTACATGACTTTCAAGCAGAATTGGAGCTAGCAAAAAGATCTATGAGTAAAAAAGGAGTAATCATATGCTTAATAAGAAGAAAGGAAGGTGAAGGTATTGACTTCGTAAATAGAGGAGATCACTTTCGTCACTCAGAAAGTTATGTACGATGCGTTGCAAAAGAAATAAATATGCAAATAAGTTATATGAGCTATTGTAAGATATATGGAAGTCAAGTTGATGGTATCTTGTTCGCATTACAGCATCCAAAAAAAAATCGAAAAGCTTAACTTAAAGGCCACTATTTCTCAAAACAGTGTCCATATATAATGAAATATAAAGAGGAATTTATGAATAATATTACTATCAATCACGAAAAAAACGTTAAATTGACCGATTTTGGAAAAGCAGTTTTATCGGACAGATATTTGATAGAAAATGAAAGTTACCAAGATCTCTTCACACGTATTGCCAGCTACTACTCTGATAATAAAGAGCACGCACAGCGTCTTTATGATTACATGAGCAATTTGTGGTTCATGCCTTCAACACCAATACTTAGTAATGGTGGCACCAATAGAGGGTTGCCCATTTCTTGTTTTCTTAATGAAACTGAAGACAGCCTGCAGGGAATAGTCGATTTATGGAATGAAAATGTCTGGCTCGCCGCACGTGGAGGAGGCATAGGTAGTTATTGGGGAAATCTACGTTCAATTGGTGAAAGTGTAAAAGGTAGCGGTAAAACATCAGGAATTGTGCCATTTATTGTAGTACAAAACGCCCTAACGCTTGCAATCAGCCAAGGATCCTTAAGAAGAGGAAGCTCGGCAGTTTATCTCCCTGTATCCCATCCAGAGATAGAAGAGTTTCTTGATATACGCAAGCCAACAGGAGGTGACCCAAATCGTAAAGCATTAAATATACATCATGCTGTAATAGTAAACGATGAATTCATGCAAGCTGTTGAAAAAGACCTGGAATGGGATTTAATTAGCCCTCACAATAACAAAGTTATCTCAACCGTTAAAGCACGTGATATATGGATTAAAATATTAACAGCAAGAATTGAGACTGGAGAACCTTACATTATTTTTCTCGACCCAATAAATAACAATAAGCCAGAATCTTACAAAAAACTCAATTTAGACATTAAAATGTCAAATCTATGCAGTGAAATCACTTTGACCACAGGTTATGATCATCTAAACAAACCACGCACTGCTGTGTGTTGTCTATCATCAGTGAATCTTGAATACTACGAAGAATGGAAAGATAATGCACTCTTCATAGAAGACATAATGCGTTTTCTTGATAATGTATTAGAGGATTTCATAAATAAAGCACCTGACGAAATACAGCGAGCAAAATACTCCGCAATAAGAGAACGTAGTATAGGTCTTGGTGTGATGGGCTTTCACTCATTTTTACAAAGTAAAATGGTTCCTTTTGAATCAGTAATAGCACAACAGTGGAATAAAAAAATATTCAAGTACCTACGCAAGCAAGCAGATATGGTCTCTAAAAAATTAGCAGAAGAAAAGGGAGCATGCCTTGACGGTAAAGAAATTAATCTAATGGAAAGGTTTACACATAAGCTCGCTATTGCTCCAACTGCTTCAATTTCCATTATTGCAGGTAATACTTCCCCTGGAATAGAACCATATGCTGCAAATGTATTTATACAAAAGTCACTAACAGGTTCATTCGTAGTGCGGAACAAATTCTTGCAAAAATTATTAGCAGAGAAAAATCAAGACAATGATAAAGTATGGTCTTCAATTTCGACAAATGAAGGTTCTGTACAACACCTAGATTTCCTTAGCGAGCACGAAAAATTAACATTTAAAACAGCGTACGAACTTGATCAAAGATGGATTATAGAACATGCAAGTGATAGAACTCCATAAATTTGTTCCTGCCTGCCAATGTACATAAACGTTATTTGCACAAAATACACATGCTTGCGTGGAAAAAAGGCCTGAAAAGTTTATATTACTGCAGATCACAATCAATGCAGAGAGCCGACAAAGTTTCACATGACATATTCAAAAAAAGTGAAATATTGCAGCAAAAAACAGATATCGATTATGATGAGTGTTTGTCATGTCAATAGATGCTACATAAAAATTCTGATGAATTTCTAAAATCCATTTCAAGAGACAAACGCATAATGTGCCTTGACATGGGAGGAAAGCGAATAGGCATAGCATTCAGTGATAAAACGCAGCTCATAACGTGTATAACAGAAAAAATATAAACAAAGATTTAGGTAATCTAAACAGAATATTCGAAGAAAATGAAGCTGGGTTAATACTAATAGGGCTACCACTGGAAACAGATGAACAAAGAAGTGAATGGTGCGAGACCATAATCCAGTTCGCAAACAGAATGATAAAAAAATATAAGGTAAGTATATATTTACAAGATGAAAGCTTGTCAACATTCATTGCAACTCATACATTAAAGATTACTGGAGTATCAACCAAAAAATCGAAAAAAATAGATGATAAAATTTCCGCATGTATTATTCTGCAACGAACGCTAGATAAGATAAATGCAATCAAATAGTTTTCTTAAGATGAGCAACTATAGCTAACACAAGAAAGCACGTCACACCGCCGCGGTATCTAGAGATACCGCTAACAAGTAGCGGGATGACGGTAAACCTAAGTTTGTTCAGCTATATTAGTAGCAACACCTAGTTTGTGCACATTTGGGTTATCAGTCACTGAGTTTGGTTTTGACACCGCATACGTAATACCATAAGTAACAAATGCAACTGTTACTGCAGCAGCTACAGCTATGCCAACTATAGCTAATACTGGTAATTGAGTACCAACACCACATCCAACACCAACTGCCAATGCAGCTATAACACCACAAATGCTACCAGTTTTCATTGCTTTATCAATTGTCATGCTAGTTTCAACCTTATAAATTTTGTCCAGCATATCATTATCTCTATCTCTTTTAAAAATAGCTTTTACTTCTTCCATTAGCTGCTTTCCCATACCTTTTCTTCTATAATCAGAGTGCACCCAAAGCAAGTCAGTGTAAATTGAACCATAGATAACAAAACCGCTACAACCTGCAATAATTTGTTCAGTATCATCGCGAATAAAAAAAGCAAATGGGTTACACGTACCTTTATCAATGGTTTCCTCATTGATTTTTCTAGACAAATATTCAATGTCTTTACTATTTGGAGATATAGTGTGGTCAATTTTCACCTTTAGCTCCTCCATTCAAAGCACTCAAATTGACCAAATGTAAGAAATCCCAAGCGTTCATAGATTCGATATCCTGAGTCACTTGATGCAGAGAGAGTTGCATACCTTGTACCGATTTTTCTAGCAGTATCCATAAGGTGGATCATCATTTCAGTGCCATACCCAAGCCCTCTTTTATTTTCCCCTGTTACCAAGCTAAAAATACCGGCTGTGTCACCAGAAATGAAAAGAATAGCAATTACAACGGGAATATCGTTTTCATATCCAACAAACAATTTTTCTTGTTGATTTAGTAGTGGTTCTGTGAGCTTTTCGTAAAAGCTACGTGCCGTTGTATCATATGTTTCAAGAACTTTGATAAAATGCTCAAGTCGATCTCGATTCAATACCTGATCTATTTTGATGAGTTGATTGGCGCTACTTTCAAAATTAGTTAGATCACATAACATAGCACGTTCTTCAGTTTCGGTGATGAAGCCGTGCTCCAGCAATTTTCTGCTTAATATTTTTGACTCAATTATCCACCATGCAAAGGGCTGACCTTCAAATTCGTTTACAATATTTTGAACTTTTTCTGTATAGCAGTTACCACAAACGATATTAAACATTGAAGATCCAAGTCCACAGTTAATTATCGTAAGATTCTGGTCTGTTTTTACATTAAAACCTGCAGCTTCAGGCAGATATCTGAAGTGACCGAAGGTATTTTGCTTAATTTTCTCTAGCATATTCTTCTATAAAATTGCAAGACTATCTAATACCGCACACTAATTTCTCTCTTTATCTTATATAAATTAATTAAGTAAAGCGAATACAGTATCCACACTACTAAAAAAAATGTGGCATAAAACATAAACATTACAATGAGTGGCAACAGCAAAGAACTTTCTATTGCTATTCCACCTTTTCTTAGAATGCTCGCTGGCTGATGGAGAGTAGACCATAAATTCACAGAAAATTTTACTATGGGAATATTTATAGCACTAAAAATGGCAAATACTGCTGCTGATTTTTCTGCTCTCGCTTCATTATCAAAAGCGCTCCACAATGAAAGGTAGCCAACATATAGGAAAAATAAAATTAGCATTGAAGTAAGCCTTGCATCCCATACCCACCAAGTGCCCCAGGTTCCTTTTCCCCAGATGCTGCCTGTGATTAAGCATATTGCAGAAAAGACTGTCCCTGCAGGAGCAGCAGCATGTGCCAAGACACTAGCAACGCTATTGTTCCACACCAATGAAATGAAACTGAGTGATGCAATGAGTCCATATATTCCAAGAGCAAGCCATGCAGAAGGCACATGAATGTACATAATTCGTACAATTTCTCCTTGTTTATAATCTTCTGGGGAGAAGAATAATGCCAAGAACATTCCAATTAAAAAATATGCGAAACAAATAACCCCAAGCCAAGGTAGTGCTTTTTTAGAAAAAGAAGTGAAATTTGTAGGATTTAATAAAAACATTTGTTTTGAGAATAATTGTGTTAAGAATTTACCAATTAGTTTGAGTTTTATCAATAGTCTATGTGACCTTACCCAGAAAAAGTGGAGAGCAAGGAAGTTTTTATGGGTTTTCTAAATTTTGTTGGGGGCTCTTGTATGGCTTCTCTAAAATTTTGTCCACAGA
>NZ_JAAXCS010000108.1:0-4219 GCF_013309895.1 Wolbachia endosymbiont of Atemnus politus
GCTGCCATAACAGTACAGCCTAAAATGAAAAAAGTAGTAGAAATGAAAGGGATAATAGGAGGTTCAAAGGGTAAAATAGGTGTAATTCCTCCTGCTAGAAATGAAACATTAGATGCAATATCAAGACAGATCTTTGTTAGTTTTTTTGTCCTGGAGTGTTTTCGATGCCAAGCTGCTTATTAAGATCCTGCTTTTGGAAATGATCTTTGGATGATCATATATTTAAAGCAAACGAAAGTGCACTTAATATAGTGCCGACAATAGAACAATACGGGCTTAAAACAGAAATATTAAGGATTGATGCTACTATGTACCCAATGAAAAAAGTAGTAGATGGTGTAGTAACTAGACGTTTTAAGTAAGTTCTTTTTTTTTTCTGTTGGCAAGCTCCTTTTTCTCACGATTCATAAACTTAGGTATAGTTAATATATTATATTACAGCGTTAATTCGTTCAAAAAACAACATGAAAATTAAGAGTGCCCAAGAGAAGATTTGAACTTCCACAACTTGAAAAGTTACTAGCACCTGAAGCTAGCGCGTCTACCAATTCCGCCACCCGAGCTTTTTAGTTTAAAGGTGATGCCAGACAATATAAACCTAGAGATCAAATATTTTTTGCTCAAAACAATGTCAATATTAATAACGTATATAAAATAGTCAATAACGCTTTGAGTAATAGTGACGGTGGTAAGCTATTTTTAGAGTTTTGCCAATCAGAGTCCATGGTTTTTGATGATAACATATTAGAACACATGGATTTGAATACCAGATGGGGGTTTGGTTTAAGGTTCTTTTGCGAAGACAGTACGTCTTTTTGTTTGTTCTTCTGATATTAGCGAAAAGGAAATCAGTAATGCTGCTTCTATGGTGAAGAGTTCGGTGTCCTTAAACAAAACAAATTCAATGAGCTTAAGCAGGGAGACACAAAGCCTGTATCCAAGAATTAACCCCATAAATGAAATAGAACTGAACTCAAAAATTAAACTGCTCAACGAGGTTAACGAATATGTAAGATCCAAAGATATAACCGCGCAAAACAAGTAAAAATAACTCTTAGTGGAGAATGGCAAGTCGTACAAATAATAAAGGGGGATCACAGATTAAGCGACATCAGACCTCTAGTACGCTTTAATGTGCTAGTCATCGTAGAGAAAGATGGCCGCACTGAAAAGGGTTCTGCAGGACATGGTGGAAGGGATTCTTATAGTAAGTTTATTTCTGAGAAAAAGTGGAAAGAGGTTGCAAATCAAGCATTAGGACAAGCATTAGTAAATCTTGAAGCTGTTCCAACTCCAGCCGGAGAGATGACAGTTGTTCTAGGTCCAGGCTGGCCGAGAGTATTGTTACATGAAACTGTAGGCCATGGTCTTGAAGGCGATTTTAACCGTAAAGGAATCTCAGCATTTTCAAATTACATCGGTAAACAAGTAGCGGCTAGTGGCATCACAGTAGTTTATGATGGAACTCTGACTAATCTGCGTGGTTCTGTTAGCATAGATGGTGAAGGCACTCCGCCAGGTTATAATATATTGATAGAGGATGGAATCCTCAAAGGCTATATGCAGGATCATATGAACGCTAAACTCATAGGCGTAAATCTAACTGGCAATGGCAGAAGAGAAAGTTATAAAGAAGTTACTATGCCACGCATAACAAATACTTATATGTTGCCCGGAAAACATACACCAGAAGAAATAATGTCTAGCGTAAAAAGCGGGCTGTATGCAGTAAATTTCGGTGGTGGACAAGTTAATATAACGTCAGGAAAATTTGTTTTTTCATCTTCAGAGGCTTACTTAATAGAAAATGGCAAAATTACACAGCCAGTCAAAGGAGGAACGCTAATTGGTGATGGGCCAACAGTACTGAAAAAGTATCCATGATTGGCAACGACCTGAAGTTAGACCCCGGGGTCGGCACTGCTCGAAAGACGGGCAAAATGTACCTGTTGGGGTTGGTCAACCAACACTCAAAGTCGATGCAATCACAGTGGGTAGAACACAGAGGTGTAAATTAATAAAGCTGGCATAAAAACTTACTTGACAACCCCCGCCAATTTCATTACTGGCATTACCGTTTGAAAGCACGACTCAATGAATTTAAAAAAAATTATGTTTTCCATCCTGTCATTCAACAGAGACTTGTAGCTTGAGAAAATATTTAAGAAATTCACCCAATCGACAAAAAGGCAAAAGAAGCCCTGGTCATTTTCTATTTCCAGTATCGGCGTTCTTTAAGTCTTAAACGCTGCAATTTAGCTGATTTTAAGTGCAACTAACCTTAGCTTTAATGTCTAAGAAATTTACTAAAGCAGAAAAAAAGGCAAAGAAAACCCGAGGTAGCTAGTTATTCCACTCTCTATTTCAAAATTTGACGTTGGGTGCTGTCTTAAACAGCGCGTTTCAGCTTATATAGGAAAAACCCAAAGTTTTAAAAAGACATGCAGTGCACATTGTGCGAAAAATTAAACAATAGTACGTCAAAAATACAAGTTTTCTTGTCATTTTAATCCGCTGCAGAGATTGCGAAGTTAAATAAAATAGCTTCATTGTTATTGTAAGGGGATTGGCGGTGGTTGTCAAGGGGTTTTTTAGCATTTTTTATGACCCTTTCTAATTTTTATTAGTCAGCACACTAACTATGAAACAGTATATATTGCCATCAAAGACAGAATTTATATTGCCCACTTCATGTCCGGTTCTTAAATCTTTCACCATTTGATACGGATGTACGACGTATGACCTGATTTGATTACCCCAGCCTATATCGCACTTTTTGCCATACTCCTCAGCCATTTCCTGCTCTTTCTTCTCTAGCTCAATTTGGTATAAACGGCCTTTAAGTAACTTTAATGCCTCATTTTTATTCTGATGCTGGGAACGGCCGTTTTGGCATTGAACTATAACACCTGTTGGAATATGCGTAATGCGCACCGCACTCTCAGTTTTGTTTACATGCTGACCGCCTGCTCCAGAAGCGCGGTAAGCGTCGATCTTTAAGTCCTTCTCATCCACAGCAATATCAATTGAATCTTCTATCACTGGCGTTACTCCTATGCTTGCAAAGCTGGTATGACGTTTGCCGTTTGCATCAAATGGCGATATTCTAACTAGTCTGTGAATGCCACTCTCGCTTTTCGCCCATCCATAAGCTTTTTCCCCAATGATCTTTATCTCTGCAGATTTTATCCCAACTGACTCTCCCTCTAACTTTTCTACAATTTCAACTTTAAAGTTGTGATAAATCTCAGTCCACCTTACATACATGCGCATGAGCATTTCAGCCCAATCATTGCTCTCCATTCCACCAGCTCCTGAGTGAATTTCCAAGAAACAGTCGCTATTATCTGCTTCGCCAATAAATAAAGATTCTGTTTCCTTGCGCTTGATTAATTTCTCTAGCTTCACTAATTCATTTTCAACTTCAGAGAAAAATTCCTCGTCATTCTCATCGATAGCAGATTTCATTAAGCTGATAGCGTCATTGTAATCGCTTTCTAGCTTTAAAAACGACTCCACATCATTCTTAATCTTAGAACTTTCTTTTAAAATTTCTTGTGGCTTTTGGTTGTCTTGCCATAGGTTATCATCTGCAGCCTGAGGTTCTAGCTCTGCAAGGCGCAGCTTCAATTTTTCTACGTCAAAGACCCCTCTTGGTAACAGAAATACTCTTATCTAAGCTCTGAAAGTGTTCAAGAATTTCTAAATAAGTTTTCATTACGCCTTAGATTTTAATACATTCACTATCAATAGCAATAACAGTACACAAAACAGAAATTTAACCATATATCAGTTAATTTAGAACAATCTTATTATACTCTAAAATAAAATAAAAACAATTTTTCATATTTTGGATTCTTTTTATTAAAAAGTGATATTTCGAATCACTGTACGTGATTCTTCATCAGACTTTGTTAAGCCACGGTTACCCGTGATTGTGCTGATGCTGAAATATAGTGTAAGAGAAGAAATAAGCAAAGTTTTTTCACTTCCTTTTTCTTCATATTCATATCAATTTAGAACCAAAGCAAAGCAGGCAGTAGTCTTGGATTTAACCTCGAATTCGTTCATTTTTGAAGGATGAATTCACATATTGTGAAATATCGAATTCTACTTTTTCTGTAACCTGTACACGTGTTCCAAGAGCACTCAAATATTTGCTGTGTGGGAGATGACGACCAGTCAATATACAGCTGGCGTGGTGCAGAAGTTGAGAACA
>NZ_JAAXCS010000109.1:0-4210 GCF_013309895.1 Wolbachia endosymbiont of Atemnus politus
GCCAACTCAAGAAAACTTGTATAATGCCGCCTTTCTCAAGTCAGAGCTAAAAAACGTTTTTGCTGATGATATAAGGATAACAACAGTAAGTTTCTCATACAACAAGAGAAAAAATATATTTGAGAACACAGTACATTCAGAGACTACAAAGCAATTTGCACAAAGAATGGAAACGAAAGGAACAGATGGCTTAACAATGCCACAGAGATATTTTGGAGCATTACGTAACTGCAATGCAGCATATAAGGAGATGTTAGATAAATCTAAATCGAGCCATACTGAAAAAGTTACCAATGAAAGAATAAACAATAGTGAAAGAACAAGGTGATGTGTGATCCATAGAGCAAAAGTTTTGCTCTATGGAAACATACTGCTTTACTCGTCCCCGGTAACTTTGATATAGTTAGTTAAAGTCTATAAAAGTTTATAAATGGCAACCTTAAGTGTAAGAGAAGCTTTATGTACAGCGATTAGAGAAGAAATGCAAAACGACCCCGATGTATTCATTATGGGTGAAGAAGTTGCAGAGTACGACGGTGCTTATAAAGTAACAAAAGGATTGCTGAAAGAGTTTGGAGAAAATAGGGTAGTTGATACGCCCATTACTGAACATGGGTTTGCTGGTCTTGCTGTTGGAGCAGCATTTGCTGGGCTCAAGCCAATCGTTGAGTTTATGACTTTTAATTTTTCTATGCAGGCCATCGATCAAATTGTGAATTCTGCAGCAAAAACAAATTACATGTCAGGTGGACAGCTTGGATGTCCCATAGTATTTCGTGGACCAAATGGTGCTGCAGCAAGAGTTGCTGCACAACACTCTCAATGCTTTGCATCATGGTATTCGCATGTACCGGGATTAAAAGTAGTAACACCTTATTTTGCCTCTGATTGTAGAGGTCTGCTGAAAGCTGCAATTCGTGATCCAGACCCAGTGATATTTCTAGAAAATGAGATCGCTTATGGACATGAGCACGAAGTTCCTGACTTCGAACTATCAAATAAAGATTATCTACTTGAGATAGGTAAAGCTGCTGTCATACGAGAAGGGAAGGATATAACTATCACTGCTTTCTCACTGAAACTAATGGATGCTTTAAATGCAGCAGATTTGCTTTCGAGTGAAGGTATAGAAGCTGAAGTTATTGACCTGAAAACCTTAAGGCCACTTGACACTGAAACTGTCATTAACTCTATCAAGAAAACTAATAGGCTAGTTAGTGTAGAGGAAGGTTGGCCATTTGCAGGAATAGGAGCAGAGCTTTCATCTGTGGTTATGGAACAGGGATTTGACTACCTTGATGCTCCAATTGTACGTGTAACTGGCAAAGATGTTCCCTTACCCTATGCTGCAAATCTGGAGAAAAAAGCATTACCACAAGTGGAAGATATAGTTGAAGCTGTGCATCAGGTCTGTTTTAGAAAAACTTAGCTATTTAACAAAAAAATCGTAGCTAAACCGAGAAATATAAAAGCTGAAAGAATATCAGTTGTCGCTGATGTTAGGATTGAAGAAGAAACGGCAGGGTCAGATCTTAAACGATGGAGCGTTATAGGAATGAAAGTGCCAATAAATGTTGCAATAATCGACATCATAATCATGGAAGCCACAAAAATAATCTCCACTGTGAAACTGTGGAATCTTATTGCTAATACTACAAGTGAAATAGTAGATAAAATTATCCCATTTATCAGACCTATCAAAAATTCTTTTATCAGTATTCTGTTTGCATTTTGCTCGGTCAAATATTTTGTTGCAATTGCCCTGATGGTTAACGTTACTGTTTGAGATCCTGCGTTTCCACTCATTGATGCAATTATTGGCATAACTATTGGTAATACTACAAAGCTCTCTATTACATTATCAAAAAAACCAACTACTATAGAACATATTGTTGCAGCTAAGAGGTTAAACAATAACCAAGGTAGCCTTTGAATTATAGTTTTATATATAGGAGCATTTATATCAGCTTTGGACGACACACCGCTTATTTTAAGTGCGTCCTCTTCTGTTTCTTGTTGAACAACTTTTATCACATCCTCGATCAGTATCACACCTATGATTTTACCGCGCTTGTTTACTACTGGAGCTGATAGTAGAGAGTAATCTTTAAATATTCTTGCAACTTCCTCTTGGTCCACTCCAGTTTTGATGACCTTTATATCCTGACTCATTATCTCTTTTATTGTTGTTTTTCCCGAATGAGATATTACCTTATTTAAATTAACACTACCTATAGGTTCTAATTTCGAATTAATGATGAAGATTTGATGAAATGTTTCCGGTATTTTTTTATAGTTGCGCAAAAATTCTGTTAGCTCGTTTATCGTCCAATAATATGGTGCTATAACCATATTTTTGTGTATCAACCTTCCCGCACTTTCTTCTGGATATGATAACAACTCCTCTACTGACTTTTGAGTTGCGTTGGGTAAGCAGTTAAGCATGTTTTCTATAAACTTTCTATCCAAATTTTTGACTATGGTGACTATATCTTCTACATCAAGAAGCATTAGTAACTTTGCCGTATTTTCTATTCCCAATGTTTCTATAATTTCCACTTGTAGATCTGGCACTACATGCACTAGAGCATCACTTAACGAATATTGGTCTAGAATGCTAACTAATTTTTCCCTGTGATCACTGATTGAAGTGGATAAAAAATAGGCTAACTGAACGCTGTCTATTGCTTTTACAATATTGTGGACGTTTTCTAGCTCCTCGTTATCGAGCGACTCGATTAAGTCATCAATAGCCTTTTTATCTAAACCATAGTGGGAATTTATTTCAACATTCATATCTTCACCTTACTTCTTAATAAATACACGTGCTTGATTCCTTTAAACATTAGAGTATAATAAGATTGTTTTAAATTAACTACTATATGGTTAAATTTTTGTTTTGTGTACTGTTATTGCTATTGATAGTGAATATATTAAAATCTAAAGCGTGATGAAAACTTATTTAGAAATTCTTGAACATTTTCAGAGTTTAGATAGAAGTATTTCTGTTATCAGGGGGTGTCTTTGACGTAGAAAAATTGAAGCTGCGCCTTACAGAGCTAGAATCTCAAGCTACAGATGATAACCTATGGCAGGATAACCAAAGGGCACAAGAAATTTTAAAAGAACGTTCTAAAATTAAGAATGATGTGGAATCATTTTTAAAGCTAGAAAGCGATTACAACGACGCTATTAGCTTAATGAAATCCGCTATTGACGAGAATGATGAAGAGTTTTTCTCTGAAGTTGAAAATGAGCTAGTAAAGTTAGAGAAATTAATCAAGCGTAAAGAAACAGAATCTTTATTTACTGGTGAAGCAGATAACAACGACTGCTTCTTGGAAATTCACTCAGGAGCTGGTGGAACAGAAAGCAATGATTGGGCTGAAATGCTCATGCGCATGTATGTAAGGTGGGCTGAGATTTATCACAACTTTAAAGTTGAAATTGTGGAAAAACTAGAGGGAGAATCAGTTGGGATAAAATCTGCAACGATAAAGATCATTGGAGAAAAAGCTTATGGATGGGCAAAGAGTGAGAGTGGGATTCACAGGCTGGTTAGAATATCACCATTTGATGCAAACAGTAAACGTCATACCAGTTTTGCAAGCGTAGGAGTCACTCCAGTGATAGAGGATTCAATCGATATTGCTGTAGATGAGAAGGATTTAAAGATCGACACTTATCGCGCTTCTGGAGCAGGCGGTCAGCATGTAAACAAAACTGAGAGTGCGGTGCGCATTACGCACATTCCAACAGGTGTTATAGTTCAGTGCCAAAACAGCCGTTCTCAGCATCAAAACAAACATGAAGCATTAAAGTTACTTAAAGGCCGTTTATACCAAATTGAACTGGAGAAAAAAGAGCGGAAAATGGCTCAAGAGTATGGCAAAAAGTGCGATATAGGCTGGGGTAATCAAATCAGGTCATACGTTGTACATCCATATCAAATGGTGAAGGATTTAAGAACCGGATATGAGGTGGGCAACATAAATTCCGTTTTTGATGGCAATATAGACTGCTTTATAGTTAGCGTGCTGACTAATAAAAATTAGAACGCGTTATAAAAAATGCTAAAAATCCCTTGACAACCCCCGCCAACCCTTTTATAATAAGGCTGAAGCTAATTATTTATCTTCTCTGTACAGATTAAACGACAAAAAAACTTAGTATATCTGGCGTGTCATGTTTAATTTTTTGCACTATGTGA
>NZ_JAAXCS010000110.1:0-4210 GCF_013309895.1 Wolbachia endosymbiont of Atemnus politus
AGCCCCGGCTTAGAAATTAGCGTGGTGAATGGTCATCAACAGAGCAAGCACTTTGATAAAGGTATAATTCAAGATCGAAGCATAAGTGAAGGCTTAAAGCAGGTAACAAAGCTTGAGAATCCAGCGATAACACCTGTCAACACTCCTAAAGTGAATGAAGTAAACAACGGGTCGTGAAAGATAATATGCTTTGTTTTAGAAACTGCATTAGACAAGATTTGACTACGTTAATTCTTCTGTCAGTTAATTCTTGTCTGTCAGATTAAATCTTGACTTTTACAGGTCATAGCTCCATTAATTTTAGCGTGCATGACTTTGAAAGATCGCAGTGCAATACTTAAATTATTAGGGTAGTAGGCTAATAATGGATCTCAAAATGTATAACGTGCAAGAAACTGAAAATATAAAATTTGATGCTGAAGTAGGAAAAGTACTGAATATAGTAATTCTCTCTCTCTCACTCGCTTTATACTAACAAAGACATTTTTTTTGCGTGAGTTAATATTAAATGCATCGGATGCATGTGACAAATTACGCTATGAATCGCAACTAAATCCTAATTTGCTAGATTCAAACGATGAGTTAAAATCACCATTAGTGCCAATAAAGACAAGAATGAGCTGTGTATAATCGACAATGGGATTGGAATGAACAGACAAGATTTAATAGACAACCTCGGCACAATTGCCAGCTCTGGTACGCAAAAATTCTTGAATGCGATTAAAAATAACAAGGATTCAAGCCAAACTGTAGAGTTGATTGGGAAATTCGGCGTCGGTTTTTACTCAAGATTCATGGTTGCCTAAGAGGTGATAGAAGAATCGAGAAAAGCGGGAGAAGAGGAATCTTGGGTCTAGAAATCCAAAGGAGATGGAGAATATTCGATCAGCAAATCAGATGATCAAATCCCTCGTGGAACGAAAATTACCCTGGTTATGCGTCATGAAGAGAATGAGTTTTAGACAAGTTTCGCGTTGAAAACATTGTTACTACTTATTCGGATCACATAAACTTTCCCGTTGAATTTATAGACGAAGAAGGAAAAAGTGAAACAGTAAGGCTGCAATTTGGACTAAGCCAAAAAACGACGTCACTCAAGAGGAGCACAACGATTTCTTCCGCGGTGTTGCGCATGTTAACGGTGAGCCTTGGATGATATTGCATAACAAAAATGAAGGTGCTATAGAATATACAAATTTGCTTTATGTTTCCTCTATTAAACCTTTTGATTTATTTCATCCAGATAGACGTTTCTCTGCTAAGTTATACGTAAATAAAGTATTTATCACTGAAGATAACGTACAGATCATACCGCAGTATTTACGTTTCTTGAAAGGTATTTTCACCGGACTTGCCTCTCAATATCAGCAGAGAAACGCTGCAGAATAATCGCGTTGTTGAGCAAATTAGGAAATCCCTAACTAAGCGTGTGATATCAGAGCTTGGTAAAAAGGCAAAAGAGAATTTAGAGGAATACACAAAATTCTGGATCAATTTTGGCGCAGTCTTAAAGGAAGGTCTTTGTGAAACTATGCCAACTGATGAAAGAGAAGCACTTCTCTCAATTCGCAGATTCCATAGCACTGGCGATGATAAATTAGTCAGTAGTGATGACTATATAAGCAGAATGAAGCCAGAGCAGGAGCATATCTATTATCTTATAGGAAATAGCCTCGATTCAGTGAAAAACAGTCCGCAACTTGAGGGATTCGTCAGTAATGGACTAGAAGTGCTCCTATTTGTTGATCCAGTTGACGATTTATGGACTAGCGTAATTCATGAATATAAAGACCAGAAAATTAAGTCCTTAACTCGTGCTGATGTTGATTTGGGAAAATTCTCTTCAGAGAAAAAAAAACGAAGAAAACAAATCAGATGAAGACAAGACAGAGGAAAATGCAGATTCTATACTGCAATATTTCACCAAAGTTCTTGGCAGCGCAGTAAAAAGCGTAAAAATTTCCAAAAAATTGACTGATAGTCCTGTATATTTAGCAGTTGATGAAGGTGCTATGGATCTTCGCATGGAGCGTTTTTTGCGCGAGCAGAAGCAGCTAAATTGCCCCACACCCAAGGTGCTTGAAATCAACACTAAACATCCTGTAATAAAAAGCATAATGAAATCTCACACTGAAAATAGTGAGAATCCAATGTTTGAAGACATGATCCACTTATTATTCTATCAAGTCTGTATTGTGGAAGGCGAAGAGATGGATGACGTGGGCCTATTTGCTAAAAGGTTGAATAATTTGCTTGGCAAAGTTGCTGTTAATGCTATACTTAGCTTAGCTGGTAGTTAGGTGGTAAAACATGTTTGGTTCCAATTTTAGAGACTTTGTATTACAGGAGCAGGGTCAGTCAAGTAAAACTTTTGAAAAATCGAATTCTTGGGATTCAGGTGCTGAAGAAGAATTCGAGATTTTGGAGAGTAACAATCAAGAAGAAGCAACTAGAGACCGTCACCATTCTGGAGATTCTGGTAATTGTTCAGAGGCTGAAGGAGAGTTTGAAGTTTTAGATGGCAAAATCAAGAGACACCAGCTATTCCCGAAGATAACTTTGGGGATGATTATGAAATTATCGAGGTTAGTGACTTAATTGGAATGCGAATTGCAGGATTTAGTAAACAGGAATTATTAGAAATGTGTAATTTCTGTAAAATAAGTTATGGTAGTAACGATCAAAAGTTAGATAGTAGATTTAAAACTAAAGCTGAGCTCATTAACGAAGGTTATGGTATTATTCCATTTTATTATAATGAGAGAAACAGAAGGCGTGCTGGTTTTGTTTGTACAAAAGATAAAGAAATAACCATAGTCTATCGCGGTTACTAAAGACTTTGATGATGTGATGACTGACGTAAGCACAGCGTTTACCTCAGAATTTTTACCTGAAGGTGTGAAAATGCATAATGGTTTTCGCAATGCATTTTATGACTCGTTGCCTAGTCTTGATAAAATATTAGAAGATTATGCTGAAGAGCAAGGATCAGAAAAATCAAAGATTTTAAAATTAATTGTACGGACCATAGTATGGGAGCTGCTCTTGCTACCATAACTGCTTTATACTTTAAGACAGTAAAAGATGCTGTATACGTTCATGTTGCAACTTTTGGTTCTCCGAGAGTTTTCGATTTCCATGGTGCTGAAATTTATGAAAAGCTTCTTGGAGAAAATACCATTAGAGTAACTAATTCGTCAGACCCAATACCGATGTTTCCATCTGGCTTTATGGGCTTTAAGCACGTAGGTAAACCACTAAAAATAAAAACAGGTAATTTCGTAATAAACTGCTTTGGAATGAGCTTCTGTATAGTGGGAGAATATTATCATAAAACGGATATCTATTATAGTCGCATTCAAGATATAAACCAGAAGATTTCCAATCAAATAATAGTGTATCTAGATACTATTACCTTTCTTACGTAGCCGCAGTGCCTTATTATATAACCACTGCAGCTTTAACTACACCTTATTATCTTTTTCTAAGCGCTATTTCAAACACGGAACAACGCTATTTTGAAAAATAAATAAAGCTTGTGTGTGTGTGTGTGTGTGTGTGTGTGTGCTGATGACCGAAGATTAATGAGTCTCAAGGATAATAAAAACGGGATTGTAATCCACGCACTTGGCAATGCTATGGTTAGTTTAGAAAATCCTTTAGTAATATCTCATATAGAGTGCAACACTAATGGAAGAGGTGAAGGATTAAAATTTAACATTTATGACATTGCTTCTTTTGTTAACAGTAATTATCACCTCAATAGAAACAATATGAGGTTAAGGCAGTTGTGTGAAATTGAAGATGTGGCTGTTAAAGGAGTGCCTAATTTAATTGATGCTGAAAATCATGTTCCTGGTAGCAGGAATACTATTAGTGATTTAGCAAATGAGCCTGCAACTTCAAGTCAAGCAGTGAATGTGGCAGGTAGTAAGCAATTACAAAGCCCAGAACTTGGAAGCATCGGTAGTCAACAGCT
The DNA here is from genome assembly GCF_013309895.1 of Wolbachia endosymbiont of Atemnus politus. Classification (NCBI taxonomy): domain Bacteria; kingdom Pseudomonadati; phylum Pseudomonadota; class Alphaproteobacteria; order Rickettsiales; family Anaplasmataceae; genus Wolbachia; species Wolbachia endosymbiont of Atemnus politus. Next base: position 3,980 of record NZ_JAAXCS010000110.1, read on the forward strand.
ACAAAAAAATGTTGTGGTCAAAGGAAAAAATATTACGGATAATGAAGGGGCTTCAACACAGGAGCCTATTAGCAATAATTATGAGGAGAATGAAATGCATAGTAGTAATAAAAATACAAAAGAAAGACTGTCTGATGCTATCGAGAGTATCAAAGTTGATACGGTGGCAAGTTTATTTAAAAAAAAGAAGATGCTAATATAACTGAATCCATTCTAAACGAAGCTTTAAGG
>NZ_JAAXCS010000111.1:0-4208 GCF_013309895.1 Wolbachia endosymbiont of Atemnus politus
ACCTTTTGCAGCAGGTCTTAGGTCTTAACGGTCTTGTGCCATCGAATTTTTTGCAAAACTTTTGTCAACGAATTACGTAACCTTTACAGGGATGACAAGATAAAGGGCACTGGGATCCGGAAATTGCAATGTTCATACAGTTGTGAACTACTCAACCGTAACAGACTTAGCTAAATTTCTTGGACAATCGGCATCTAACCCTTTTTTTACCGCAGTGAAGTAAGCAAGGAATTGCATAGCAACGCTATAGATGATCGGAGAGATAAAACTATCAACATCTGGTAGTTGCACCACATCTGTACAAATCCCTCTTAAGTATGGCAATCCTTGCTTGTCACTAAACGCTACCACTTTGCCTTTTCTTGCGATAATTTCTTGTATATTGGACAGTGTTTTAAAAAATAAATTGTCATATGGAATAATTGCTACAACAAGTACAGATGAATCTATCAGCGCAATTGAACCGTGTTTCATCTCTCCTGCTGCAATGCCAATGGTATTAATGTATGAAAGCTCCTTTATCTTTAATGCACCTTCCATTGCAACTCCATATGAGCTTCCTCTGCCGATTAAAATAATGCTGCTATGTTCCAGTATACTGTCTGATATGTGTTGCACCTTCATCACATTTAAAACATGCTCAACATACTCGGGAATAGAGTTAATAGCATTGCTTAGCTGCTTTATTCTCTGTTCATCCAATGTACCTTTTATTTTTGCAAGCTCTAAGGCAAAGCATGCTAAAATTGCAAGCTGTGCAGAAAAGGTTTTTGTCGAAGCAACACCAATTTCTGGTCCAGCAAGAGTATGTAACACAATATCTGAGATTTTTTCAATGCTGCTGTTAAACGTGTTAGTTATGCTAATGACCGTTTGCTTCTGTGACTTCGCATAGCGTAGCGCTTTCATGGTATCTGCAGTTTCGCCAGATTGAGATATGAATAATCCCAAGCTTCCTTCTTCTAATCTTATGTTGCTATACCTAAATTCCGATGAGATTTCCAGATATACTCGAACTTGAGCAATACCTTCCAACCAATATTTCGCTACTAGTCCAGCAAAATAAGATGACCCACATCCAACTATAGTAATGTGACTCAGCTTAGAAAATAATTTTTTGTTGGCAGATATTACCTCTGTATACTTTTTATAAAATTGATTTATTGTTTTATTTAATGTACAAGGTTGCTCGAAAATCTCTTTTAGCATGAAGCTAGAGTAGCCATTTTTACTAATTAAAAAATTGCTTGGGCTGTTACTTTCTACGCTGCGTTCAACTTGTGCGCCATTGTTATATATAGTAACTCTGCTAAACTTTATCACTGCAACATCATCATCTTCCAGATGCGATATCTTTTCTACCAGTGCACCTAAAGTATTCGAATCAGATGCAGCAAATACGGTATTACAGTTATAACCTATTACCAAAGGTAAATTTCTTTTTGCGACAAACAAAGTATCTGGATATTCTGCAAATAATAAGACTAAAGCGAACGAGCCATGCAAATTGCTTAAACATTTAAATAGAGAATCAACAGGTGACAGTCCCTCATTAAGATATATGGTGAGCATATTTGGTATGACCTCCGTGTCGGTGTCAGTATGAAACAGCATTCCCCTTTCTTCTAGCTCTTTTTTTAGCAGACTGTAATTCTCAATTATGCCGTTATGAGCAACAACAACGTTATTAGTATAAATAGGATGAGCATTTTTAAGGCCTGGAACTCCATGTGTAGCCCAACGAGTATGTGCTATGCCAACTGTACTGCTAGACATCTTGCTGTTGCCAATAACCTCACATAACCTTTCAACTCTACCTTCTGATTTTTTAACTTCTATCTTACCTTCATCGTTTATAATCGCTATACCCGAAGAGTCATATCCCCTATATTCCAATCTCCGTAATCCGGTCAACAAAGTTGGTATCACCGAATCGCCATCACTTACTGCTCCAAATATTCCACACACAACCAAGTGAACCTTTTTCTAGAGTTATGAAGCATTTTTATCTTTACTGTCTTTTCCCTTTTCCCTTTTATCTGACTGACTTTTATTCTTTTTGTCTTCCTTCTCAAATTTGCCCTTTTCAGCTGGTTTGGCTACTACTTTTTGAGCTTCTTTGTTTAAAACTTCAGATATAGCAGATTTGAGAACTTTTATCTCAATTTTTGGCGCTATTTCTATTACAAACTGTGCATTTGCTTCATCAACTTTGTTAACCTCACCTATTATTCCACCAGAGGTAATAACTGTATCACCGCGTTTTACCTGATCTATCATCTTTCTATGTTCTTTTAATCTTTTGTGGTTTGGACGGATAATAAAAAAATAAATTACCACAGATACTAAAATCAATGGAACAAAACTTGCAAAGGATGCACCAACACTTGATGCGTTGCTAGCTGCATCTGCTGCAAAAACTTCAGAAATGAACATATCTAATCCTAATTATTAACGATAAAAACTTGCTTAAGTATTAATTATAATACTATTTCATGTCAAGTTTGATGAAAGAAATGATACTCTTTGTAAAAGATAAGAAACTTCTTGTATACTATTCAAGCAGCTGACAATAGGGTGCTCATAAAAATTTAGTGGTTACTGACAAAATTCATTATAAAATAGCCATTGAATTGTCGAAAAAAAACATGCCGGAAAAAGGGTTAGCATCGAAGTGGTTACGTAAACCTCTTTAATACTTGAATGTAAGTGCTATATGATATCTGAAATAATAAATGCAATACAGAACAACTTGCTAGTATGTTTTCCAACAGAAACGGTTTATGCTCTTGCTTGTAGTGCGCTAGATAGTGGAGCTATAAAGAAAATATATCAGGTAAAGAAGCGTTCTCAAAATAAACCATTATCTATCTTTGTTAATGATGTTTACAATTTGACAAAAATAGCAAAGCTAGAGGAAAAATATATTAGTTTAATAAATCACTTTTCTCCTGGACCAATCACCTACATTTTACCGCTTAAAAATAATGACATACTACCGAATGAATTCTTTAAAGGTAGTATAGGCATAAGAATTCCTGATCATCCTATTGCGATTTCAATACTAAATGGGCTGAGAACTCCAATAGTTGCAACTAGTATCAATGTTTCGGGAGAAAAAAGTGTGTGCAAAGCAGACGATATACCTAAATCTATCAAACGACACTTATCTGTGGTGGCTGAAGATGATGAATTAGTTTCTGGTATAGAATCTACTATTATTGACTTAACTCAAGATAAGATTAAAGTTGTAAGGGAGGGTGTGGTTTCATTTCAAATGGTATGCTTTCAGGCAGAGGTCTATAGGAAGAAGAATGAAAAAAGTGATAGGTCATGATCAAGCCAAAAACAAATTAATGAACAACTTATCTGTTCAATCTTGGCTGATTTGTGGCAAAAAAGGTATAGGAAAAGCAACACTCGCAAAATCCTTTTCTAATTGGTTTCTTATAAAAAACTATGATGAAGTAGCGTTGGACCTACACATTGTTGGAGGTGATACAATAGGAGTAGAAAAGGTGAGAGAAATGAAAAATTTTCTGCATTTAAGTCCTATTCAATCGGAATACAAGATCGCTATAATAGATAGTTTAGAAGCAATGACGAACAACGCTAGAAACGCAATATTAAAAATATTAGAAGAACCGCCAAAAAACTCTAAAATACTCATAATTAGCCATAAGCCATATAATATACAAACTACTATTAAGTGTAGGTGCTTACAGTTGAGTTTACTGCCACTGACTCATGATGAAACAAAGCAAATTGTTTCATCTCAATGCGAATTTGACGACCAAACATTTGATGAAATCATTACTTTATTTCCTGGAATGCCAGGAATGATAATAAATGTAATAAGTAGTGATACTTATGAATCATACAGGTGCTTTTATAAATTCCTTCACAACTTCAAAGATTCTGACGTTATCAATAAGGTAATTAATAGCGAAATCGAACTAGAACTAGCATCATATATAATTCAGGCCTTCATTTTGGAGAGCATAAAAAGAGCGGTAAATGATGTTAAAGTTCTACTAGGTCAGTGGAAAAAAATAGATGAACTTTTTGTTGCCGCCAGACAACTCCACTTAGATAAAAAGCATGTTTTAGCTAATGTGATTAATATCATAACATCATTAGACTTCTTTCCAAATTGGTAGAGGTAGTGTAAGATAGCCAATTTAAAATAGTGAGATATAATGAAATAG
>NZ_JAAXCS010000112.1:0-4207 GCF_013309895.1 Wolbachia endosymbiont of Atemnus politus
CTAAGTTTTTTTGTCGTTTAATCTGTACAGAGAAGATAAATAATCAGCTTCAGTCTTATTGTAAGAGGATTGAAGGGGGTTGTCAAGGGGTTTTTAGCATTTAATCCATTTTCTATGGGCTACTTGGGTAACCGGCTGATCTCTTCTTCTTTTTGTCGCCGGTTATCCTCTTTCTCCTGGAAGGATCCGTTTGCCTTAAGTTGCTCAGGCACAGCAGACGGCTCACTATTTCCTCTTTCTTGAACAGGTTTCTCAGTTGTTAAAGCAGGTTTCTTATCCTTTTCAGCCTCCTTAACTGGAGTTTTTAGAACTTTACTAATACCAACACTAATTTCCTTATCCCATTCTTTTCCTTCCTCCTTCTTGGTATCAGGGTTATATAAAGTACCTTTTCTGTTATTTGAAAAAAGAACCTCAAATCCTCCTTTTACGGCGAATACTGCACCAATAACAGCACCAACTACCGCAAATGTAGTAGGGCCAAAAACTAACATTAAAGCAATGGAAATAAAAGTAGGAAGAAAAATCTTACGTAGGAACGTTGTTACCATTTCTCCATCACTGAGTGGTGGCTCATCCTCCTCCTTTTTGCTCCCACCTAAGAATGGTATTTTTTCCTTTATCCCACTCATAAAGGAGCCAGAAATGTTCTTCGGGTCTATCTTAATTCCAAGCGGCCATCCAATAATTTTTACTAGTGAATCTCTAGCTTCTGTACCTCGTATATCAGATACACAATCCTTTACTACTTTCTTTATTTCATCACTCTTTAAATTCTCTTCATTAGCTAATTTTTTCTCTCTAATTTTCTTAAATACAGCAAGTAAAAACTGAGAAAAATTCTCTTCACTTAGTGACTTTATACTTTCTTGATTAACATTTTTGAATATATCTTCACTATTCTCAAATATAAAAGTAAGAATTTTCTTTTCATCTTCATTCCCTAATAGCTTTAATTGATCATTTAATGACTTCAGCTTGCTCTGTAATTCCTGCGCTTCCTGCTCTGAAAGTTTTTCTTGCAGTTTCTTTTCTATCTGTTGTATTTGCTTCTCTGGATTTAAAGTAGCTAAAAAAGTTTCATAGATTAACTGATGTTCCTCTTTTTCAAAGACTTTCTCATCTTCGTTAGTTACTTGAGTAGATGGTTTTGTGGACTCTTTCTTTCCTGTTTGCGAAGCTGCTGTTATACCTACCATGGCTGACCTATTTACATTTACCCATGTTTTAATTGTAGCATATTTTTCATATTAGTTCAAATGATTTATACTCTTGGAATCTGCGGCATTTAAATCATAATTAAGAAAATTTGAGCCCCAGTTGTCGCTAATTTTTACCTCCACTTCAAGCGGTATAGAAACTTTCACTGCATTTTCCATTACGTCTTTCACAAGTTTTGCTGTTTCTTGTACCTTATCGTCCTCTACCTCAATCAATAGCTCATCGTGAACTTGGAGGATTATTTTACCTGCTTTTAGCTGACCATAAAGTTGAATCATTGCACGTTTTATTATATCAGCAGCAGTGCCCTGCACAGGTGCGTTTATTGCCGCCCTTTCCGCAAATTGTCTTAGATAAGGAATTGTATTGTTTATGTCCTTTACAAAGCACCTTCTACCAAACAAAGTTTCTACATAACCATGCAGTCTTGCAAAAGCCATTGTTTTTTCCATATAGATCTTTATTTCTGGGTAACAGGAGAAATAATAATCAATGTATTCAGCAGCTTCTTGAACGGTAATTTTAAACCGCCTTGCAAGGCCAAACGGGCTAATGCCATATATAATCCCAAAATTAATGGATTTTGCCTTTTGCCTCAGATGTCTATCTACCTCTGTACCTTCTTGCACTCCAAAAACTTGCCTTGCAGTGATATTATGAACATCTTGTCCATTTGCAAAAGCCTCTTTAAATGCTGTAACATCTGCAATATGTGCCAAAATTCTCAATTCTATTTGTGAATAATCGGCAGAAATTATCTTGTATCTTTTTGGCGCAATAAATGCTTGCCTGATGAAAATTCCCTCTTCACTCCTGATAGGGATATTCTGCAAATTAGGATTGCTGGAGCTAAGCCTTCCGGTTGCAGTTGTTGAGAAGCTTGTATGTACCCTACCATCAAGAGGATCAACTCGCTTTATTAGTGCATCAGTATAGGTACCTTTCAGCTTACTTAAGTGTCGCCAATCTAAAATCTTACTTGCAATTTCAGCTCCTTCCATTTCAAGTGCTTCTAGTACTTCAGAGTTTGTGCTATACGATCCAGATTTTGATTTTCTCTTCTTATTAAGCCCCATTTTATTAAATAAAACATTACTTAATTGTTTGGGTGAAGCAATATTAAATCTTTCTCCTGCTAAGTTATATATATTATTCTCAAGCACAGTGAGTAACTGTTGAAATTTATCGGATAGTTCCTGCAGTTTTTGAATGTTTAGCAATATTCCATTTTTTTCCATGTTGAGTATTACTTCCGTAAGCGGCTTATCGAAGCGCTCGTAGATTGTAAAAAGCCTTTCTTGAAATAGTCTTTGTTCCAGTCTTTCGTGGATTGCTATTAAAGTTTTTGCTGAGAAAACCTCTACATTTTCGCTCAAATTATGTGCAATTATGTTTGGAATGCTATGATCATGCTTTCCTGTGTCAAGGCTATATGACATTGTCATCAAATCGTCGATTGAGCCTAACACTTTTTCTATTGTGGGAAATGTTGATCTGATCCTTCTAATATCATGTATTATTTTAAGCACCCCATTTGAAAGCAAAGTTGAGTTAATTGTAATGAGCACATCTTGTAGGCAGTTTTGATCTATGTAAAAAATGTCATCTTCGCTGTAAGACAAAGAGATTTTGCTTAATGCGTCATTTTCAAAATGGCAATAGATTGCGATTTTGCCTTCATATCTACAATCCCCTAAAAATCTTTCTAATTCCTCACTACTATACTCCGTTTTCTCTTTTGTGCTAGATCCACTGTAAGAAAAAAGCTTTCCAACCTTCTCTATCAAGGAATTAAATTCATACTTTTTTAAAAAGGACAGCAATTTCTCCACATTTGGAGAATGGACTTCATATTTTGCAATATCATGCTGAAGGTCCACTTTCTCATATAGTGACAAGAGTTTTCTTGAAATTAACGCTTTTTCCTTATGTTCGGTGAGGATATTACGAATCCTCGTTTGTTCGATATTATTAATATTTTCCAGGATATTATCCAAGGAACCAAATTTATCTAACAGTTTAGCTGCAGTCTTTGGACCTATTCCTGGAACGCCAGGAATGTTGTCAGATGTATCACCAGTTAGAGAAAGTAAATCAAGAAGCTTGTTTGAATTTACACCAAATTTTTCTATTACTTGTTTTTCATCTATGTATATATTTTTAATAGGATCAAATATTAAAACATTGTAATTCAAGAGTTGAAACAAATCTTTGTCTGACGAGACCACTACTACCTTAAAGTCTTGATGGTTGGCGTACCTTGCAGCTAGGGTTGCAATTATGTCATCTGCTTCATAGCCTTCAATCTCTTCATAGCTAAGGTTAAAAGCTTCTACGGCCTCCCTTAGTATTGAGAACTGTGGAATTAAATCCTCAGGGGGCGTTACTCTGTTTGCTTTGTATTCAGGATATAAATCATGCCTAAAGTTTTTTTTACCAGAGTCAAATGCTATTGTTAAGTAATCCGAGTGGGTAATGTACTTAAGAACCATTTTTAGAAAGCCATACACACCACCTATTGGTACACCAGTTGTAGTAACTAAATGACGCAAAACATAATAAGCTCTAAAAAGGAGTCCGTATCCATCAATAATTGTGAAAGTTTTTTCCTTCATTGTAGATATTCACGTGTGCCACCGATAGTCTATCATTTAGCTGCAAAAATCAAGTTTTTGTTTTCTGCCTGTGAACATTGCAAGAGATTTGCCTAAAATGGCATTCACGCATAGTTAATAGTTACCATTTAAAATAGTTATATTACTAATAAATTGAGAGCTCAAAATGAGCAAAAAGATAGAAAAACCACAAAGGTCAAAATCACCTAACCAGACTACAAAAACAAGGCGTAAACTTAATAAATTAGATATTAGTGGTCCAATGATTTTCAACTCCGCTTCAGTAGCCAGTGAAGTGGTACCAATAAAAGTTGGACCAAAGGCTAAAACAAACAACCGAATTTCTGAAAAAGATAGAGCTCACTCCTTGT
>NZ_JAAXCS010000113.1:0-4100 GCF_013309895.1 Wolbachia endosymbiont of Atemnus politus
CATTTCTTAAACCCTTGGAAATCTGTTTCCCATTTTGAGCTCACTCGTTCCCTAATTTCTTTATCTTGCAGTAAAGGGCCAATAATGTACCAGATTAATTTTTCTTTCCTGAAGATTGTTGCAAGATTCTATGACACTTAGAATATCATTTTTCTTCTGTTCATCTCTACATCTTAACTTTGATTCTTAATTATAAATAAATGTTCGTTTTTCTCCGGCATAATTCACATTTTTAAAAAATATACTATAATATTAACATATTTTTTTAAAAAAGTCAGCTAATCGTTGGGTAAATAAGCTTGAGCGTTTGTCTGTAATATATTGTATAGTATTTACTCTGAGCAGTGCAGTATGGACAATACCATTATAAGAAAATACGATATTAGAGGTGTGGTAGGCAAAGACCTACAGATCGACGATGGGTATGAGATAAGTAGGAAGTTTGGCCAAACCGTAACTAATGTTTTCGTGGGCTACGACAGCAGAAGAGATTCACCAAGTATAGAAAAAAATTAATCAATGGCTTCACTTCATCCGGAGCAAATGTTATATGCATTGGACTATGTGCTCCTCACCTATGCTCTAGGCCGCAACGCAAATCACACATTCAGATCTTGGTATCATTATTACTGCTTCGCATAACCCTAGCAAATACAATGGCTTTAAATTTTTTAGTAGTAAAAAGTTTACTCAGAACAAGAAATAAAGGAAATCATTAGTTTTTTTTTATCATTTTCGAGACATCTCGTCTCAAAGGAGACGGGCTCATGGGACCCGAACCGGCGCCTACGGCTGTCCGATCTCCACCACGGCCAGGGCCGATTTTGAATTCACATTAGCGATTGAGGAAAACCCTGGAAGACCTCAATCAGGATGGTCGTGGATGGCAAGCCCTCCACTACCGCTCTCCATGGCAAACCCCAGAATAAATAAACTGCGGCTGACAGGGATCGAACCCGAGACGTTTGCGTCACGAGCCAGGTACTTAACCACTGCACCATGGAGGTAGTCCAATCAAAAGCAGTACAAAAATTGGAAGCTTAATTAACATAAACATATACAGCCAGTACATTCACATATTAAAGAGTGCATTAAAGAATAATACTACACAAAAGCTGAAAATAGCCTGGGATTGTGGAAACAGCCAAGTAAGTGGAATTGTAAGGTATATTGAAAAGATCCTACCAGATCATACGCATATCGTAACCAATAACGCTATATACGGAGCATTTCCATTGCACGATCCAGATTCTATAGAAGAAAAAATCTCGTTCAATTAATTGATATTGTAAAGAAAGATAAATGTGATCTTGGCATTGCATTTGATGGCGATAGTGATAGGGTACGCTTGATTGATAATAAAGGCAATGTTGTTTCCAACGACCACTTATTTATGATTTTTGCGCGTGAATTATTGGATGAATACCCAAATGGCAAAGTTATTACTAACATAAAAATGAGCATGAAAGTGCACGATTTTGTTAGCAAGTTAGGAGGGCAAGTAATTGCCTGCGCTACTGGACACTCGCTGGTTAAGAAAAAGATGTTAGAGGAAGAGGCAAAGTTTGCCGGTGAACTGAGTGGGCACTTTTTCTTTTCTGAGCTTGGTTTTGGTGACGGACTGTATTCTGCTGTTAAAACCATTGACATTTTACTCAAGAAAAACCAAAGCCTATTCTCAGATGATTGAAAGCTTACCAAAGCTGTATATCACTCATTAAGTAAAGATTGTAGTTAAAGACGAAAAAAAAATTTAAAATAATGGAATCAATAAAGAAAACACTAAAGCAGCAAAGCATTGCATTTTCAGAGCTTGATGGTACCAAGTTAACCAATAATGATAATAAAGGTTGGTGGCTCCTCAGAATTGTTAAATACACAAAACTGTATTACAGCAAGATGTGAAAGAACAAGTCTTCAGAAGACTTTGAGCTTACTAAAAAGGTCTTGTTTAATTACATTGATAAAGCAAGGTCTTTGAATTAGCTCTCTTGATTATAACACACACAATTAAAACCATTACAGCTTGAACACTTATAATCCCATGCTCTAGCTTTTTACTACAATTCGCACATTTCCAGCACGGATCAGATAAAGCTTCTGAGTCCATCCTTTTTAGCCAATAAATTACTTTATCATACTCTTGTAACATAACCTTGAGCCGCATCATAATAAGATAGATCAACATGTAATTAGCTTTTTTCATAGCAGTATCTAAGTGTTGACTAGCAATATCATATTTGCCCAAGCTAATTGCAGATGTAAGCAATAACTAAAATAATAATCAGGGCGCAAGTTATATAGCCTTTCAGCACCTTTGCTATTTAAAACTGATGTAAATTTTAGCTAATTGAGGAGTAGGATTTACTGCATACTCCGCCTCTAATACTGCAGAAGCTTTTCTGATTTTTCCAACTCTAATATATAACTCTGTCTTTAAATTGATGGGCCTAAAAGTTGCGTAATAACTCTGTGCGCTTAATAAAGACTTTTTAGCCTCCTTATAATTCCTTTTACTTTCACATTGCTTTGCTAAAGCGCAATAAAAGACCGCTAACATTTTTTTACAATCAAAGGGAAGAAAAATATTAAAAACTTTGCAGCTTCTTTTACCTTCAAAATTGCGTTGACCCAATCTTCTTTTAATATGCAATACTCTATTTAAAAGGGAATAGACAGAACTTTATCATCAATTGAACTAGAGCAATACTCTATGAATCTTTGAAAGGTTGCTCTTTCCTGTTTAAGAGCGACAATTAGTTTGCTGGCCAGAAGTAGAGCTAAGTTGCGATTTTTATTTGCAATGTTTGTTAAACCGTTGCTGAAAAAGCTGTAATTTCCTGTTCTACCTGAGTTAAAGACTTTTACTAAGGATAACTTATTGCTTTCCTCATTTAGATTTTTAACTAGCTTGTGAGCGTTCTCCATATTGCCAAACTCTATGCTAAACAAAGCTTCAAAAAGCAGTAGCTCTTCTCTCTCTGTCAAATGTAATTAATAAAAACAATAAAAACGCACAAGCAAAAATAATAAAATATAGAAGATCAACACTTATAGTATGTACACTTGTAGTAACTACCCAATTCTGACCTTATTACTTCACCACTCACTTTGATCCATATACCAAATAAAAAAGCGAGAGCGAAAATTATGAAATAAATCATGATATATATTGTAATAAGTGATGATATACTGTTGAAATATTCTTAGAAGCTACAACAAGACCATTCAATTTATTTAACCATTGCTTTAATTCTGGGTGTGTTAAATCACCTACTGTAGTAGCTATGCTCTGCCAATCATTATCATTTATTGACTCCTCAATTTCTACTAACTTTGCCCTTAATGGATCATTTTTATCTTTTATTTTCACCCACTTTGAAATGACTTTTTGAAATAGTGTGATTTGTTATAATCAATAGTATCAATGGCTTTCTCAAAAGAAAATTTCAACTCACGTAAAGTATTTACCTCTTTCAATTTTTCCAATTCACTTACTGCATTTTCTACTTCATGGTCATCAAGCTCAATATTAGAGGCTTTATTGTGCTTATATGATTATCAAATTTTGCTTTTCGCAATAACGAATTTTTCATTTCAACCACAAGCAACAGCAATTTTGCGAGATTTTTGTGCCTTGAACTACCATCACCAGGTTCACATTGAGTGTGCAGACTTCTCTTTAAGTCAAATATCTTTTTTTCTATTCTAGATTGAATAACTTCGAACAACATTTTCAAATCGTCTATGTTTTCCGTCAAAACTTTTACATTGTCCTCCTGATTTATTTTTAAATTTATTTATGCGTATGGCGTTGTTGCCCAGGAGGCCCGAAGGCGTTTGGGCGCCAATAAACCTCGATTAAAGAACCGAGGTACGTCCAGGGCCGATTTAAATTTAGCCATCCCGGTATTTACCTTAATCGATAGAGGGAAACCCTGGAAAACCTCTATCAGGATGGTTGTGAAAGGCAGGCCCTCCACTACCGCTCTCCAAGGTTTGGTTATTTTAAATAAAACGGCCGGACTGGGGATCGAACCCCGGACGACCGGCATGCCGTGCTAGCACGCTAACCAGTACACTATGGAGACGGTATTTTT
>NZ_JAAXCS010000114.1:0-4068 GCF_013309895.1 Wolbachia endosymbiont of Atemnus politus
GGGGTTTCTGTTGCGTTTATCACGAATGATTTGACAGACGAGGAGAGGAAAGAGGCTTATAGTGCAGATATCGTATATTCAACAAACAATGAACTTGCTTTTGATTACCTGCGGGACAACATGAAATTTTCTCGAGAAGATATGGTCCAGAGGGGCTTCAGTTACGCGATAGTAGACGAAGTGGACTCCATATTGATCGATGAAGCTCGCACTCCGCTCATTATTTCTGGTCCAGTTGAGGAAAACAATCAGATATATAAGCACATAAACAAAATAGTTACTAAGTTAGTTAATTCTGATTACGAGGTGGACGAAAAGGGTAGAGCAGTATTCCTTACTGAAGATGGTATTTCACGAGTGGAGGAGCTGCTGAGATCATATAATCTCATTCCTGAAAATTCCTCGCTATATGATACCAATAATATGATAATGACTCACTATGTAGACCAAGCATTACGTGCGCATAAGCTGTTTACTGCTGATAAAGATTATATAGTAAAAGATGGCAAAGTAGTAATTATCGATGAGTTTACTGGGCGTATGATGGAAGGTAGGAGGTACTCCGATGGTCTTCACCAGGCACTTGAAGCGAAGGAGAATCTTGAAATTCAGCGTGAAAATCAAACTTTGGCATCGGTTACGTTTCAGAATTACTTTCGTATGTACAACAAACTTTCTGGTATGACGGGAACAGCAGCAACAGAGGCAGAAGAGTTTCGTGATATATACAGACTAAACGTTGTAAAAATTCCAACTAATGTGTCTGTAAAGAGAATAGATGTTGATGATGAAATTTATGGCACAGAAAAAGAAAAATTTAACGCTGTGTTAAACTTTATAGAAGAATGCCACAAACGCCTTCAACCGGTCCTTGTCGGCACGGTCAGTATTGAAAACTCTGAAAAACTTTCTGTGCTTTTGCAAAGCCATTCTCTTAAGCATTCGGTATTGAATGCTCGTTATCATGAACAAGAGGCATACATAATAGCGCAAGCTGGAGTGCCAGGCAGCATTACTATAGCGACTAACATGGCAGGACGTGGAACTGATATTCAGCTTGGTGGTAACGCTGAAATGATTGCAAAGGTGGAGTTAAAGAAGATAAAAAATGCTGGTGAAAGAGAAAAAATATCAAGAAATAGTTGAAAGAGTAAAAAAAGACAAGGAAATTGCTATAAAACCTGGCGGTTTATGTGTTGTTGGAACTGAGAGGCATGAAAGCAGGAGAATAGATGATCAACTACGTGGTCGCTCTGGTCGTCAGGGTGATCCTGGACTTTCTAAATTCTTTTTATCGCTTGAGGATGACTTAATGAGAATATTTGGCTCCGATAGAATGAGAAGTTTTTTACAAAGGGTGGGGCTAAAGAACAACGAAGCTATTCATCACCCATGGATCAATAAAGCACTTGAAAAGGCGCAGAAGAAAGTTGAAGCCCGAAACTACGATGTGCGGAAATCTCTGCTTAAATTTGATGATGTAATTAATAATCAACGCAAAGTTATTTTTAAGCAGAGAAATCATATCTTAGGCAACGAAATCAATGACTTTCTTGGAGTATATAGTGAAGTAAATGAGAGTGTAATAGAAGGTATAGTTCAAAGTGGTTATTACGAAGATTATGTTGAAGATATTGTCAAAGAATTCCACCCAAGATATGGGGTAACGCTTAATAAGGAAGCTCTAGCAGAATTTTTGAATAAACAAGAAGCTTTAGATTATATAAATGGTAAAATACAGGAATTTTTTACTGAGAAAGAAAAATATTTCAATAGTCAGCAAACTACGGATTTGTGGAATACGATAGTGAAGCAAGTGATGATCATGACACTTGATCATTTATGGAGGGAGCACCTATCAATTCTGGAGAGTTTAAAACAAAGCATAAATTTGCGTGCCATGGGACAGAAGGACCCACTGAATGAATTTAAACGCGAAGCTTTTTTGATGTTTGAGTCGATACTTGAAAAGTGGAAAGAGCTCACCATTCACCGCTTAGCACACTTTAAGTTAGCAGACAACCAAGAAATAGGTGGCAGGTTGCATCACACTAAAAGAGACAATTTTCCCAAAGTCTCAAGAAACGACAAATGCCCTTGTAACTCTGGAAAGAAATACAAACACTGTCATGGTGCGGTTACTGTGGTGAATTAGCAGTTGTGGTCTGTCTGTCTTTTATATTATCACAACTAACCTCACTTAACTCGCTATCCGGTAAACGCTCTGGTTTTATTTGTTGAGAAGATCTATCCTCCTCTGATGGTCCTTTGTTAGATATGTACTTCTTCACTCCTTCGGTGATCTTAATTGTAATACCTACTACAATTGCAGTTACAATTGGAAATAATAATGCTGTAGCCCCTATAATCAACAAAGAATTTGCTGTGGTTGACAGAGACGATAAAGAATCTAACTTGATTATTGGAGTAATGCCATATGCGACAAGACCAATTCCAGTTACAATACTTCCGATAAATAAGCTACCTAGGTACATAATTGCTTTTACCTAGGTACATAATGACTCGCTTATATTCCGGTTATGTGAATCTGTAGATGGAGGAGTTGTGATGAGAGCTGCAATTAATGGTACTATAGAAATACCACCGACACAATTCCACCTATTATTAGAGGTGAAAGACTGGTAAAAGTACCAAGTATAAGGCCTATTAAAATGCTTATTATAGCTCCTGTTATTGCTGCTATTCCCACCATCATTAAATAATTTAAACCAAACACTTTACTCCTTTTTATACATACGGTTTTTTTAGGTTTATCTTGTATCCTAAAATTTATAATTAATTGACATGCTATTTATAGCATGTCAATTAATTTATTTTATAGGATTGGTAGTTCTTATAACGCTAACTATGGATAGAGAATAAGAAAAGAGTCCAGTATTTTAGCAATAATAGGAGGTGAATAAGAATGTTTTGTAGATGATTATTGCAAAATAATAGACGAAAATTTTGCAAGTAAATTACTATCCAATGGTAAAAAACCTACAAGAGTGTGTCAGAAATCTGAAATTATAACAATAATTCTGTTATATCAGCAATCTAGATATGAAAACTTTAAGTCATTTTACTTATATTACTTAAAGTTGCTACATAGATCAGACTTTTTCACACTGCCTTCTTATGATAGATTTATTGCGCTAAAACTTCGAGTTTTGTGGTATTTAACAATGTTGCTACAATGGTTATGTGAGTAGGCAAAAAATACAGGTATTTCCTATATTAATTCAACTCCTATCACAGTCTGTCATGCAAAACAAAATAAAGTTTTTACTGGAATTGCAAAATTAAGCAAAAGCACTTATGGCTGGTTTTTTGTTTTCAAATTACATATAACGCAAAGGAAAAAATGCAAGGGGTTACTTTAACAAAGGGTAATGTTGACGATAGAAAGCCAGTTTCGGATCTGACTAAAAAACTAACGGGTTTATTATTTGGAGATAAAGGCTATATTAATAAAGTATCTATTTTTAAAACTAACTTGATGGAAATTTAAAACCAAGATAAAAAAAGGTATGAAAAACGCATTAATTTCTCTAAATGAGAAGATTTTTCTGAGGAAAAGATCTATCATTGAAACAGTTTTTGTTTACCTAAAAAATAGATTAGAAATTGAACACACTCGCCATAGATCTCCTGTTAATTTTTTAGTTCACATTTTTTCTACGCTTATTTCATATTCTTTACAACGCAAAAAACCTTCCATTTCCAACTCTTTCTTCGTCGGCTAATCCATAGTTAGCGTTAAAAAAATCCTTGGAAGCCGAATAATTTACTTGACAAAACTGCTTTGGTAATACCATATTAACATAATAAAATAAGTGTGAGGGGTTTGTGTCTATTGATTACCATAAAGTATTAGGGGTAGAGAGAGGCGCTACTCTGGATATGATAAAGAAAGCGTATAAGCTATTAACACTAAAGTACCATACAGATAAAAATAATGGTAATAGAGAAGCAGAGGACAAATTTAAAGAAATAAAGGCTGCATATGAAGCCCTGTCTAACCATGGGAAAGAAGATAAGGAAGACAGTTTTACGCAAGAAAGGAAA
>NZ_JAAXCS010000115.1:0-4042 GCF_013309895.1 Wolbachia endosymbiont of Atemnus politus
ATTGTTCTTGTCGTCTGCTCGGCTTTGGAGAACAGTTGAACTTCCGCTTTTAACTCGTTTAGACGTCTTCCAAAATGTAGCCCAATATTTTAATCGTTAAGCTTTTATAAATATAATATTATTAAAATAACGTTTATTAAAACTAAATAATATATATATTTTTTAAAGAATAATGAATAGCCTTCAAATTATCTTATATTTAAATAATACTTTACTTGCAAACAAATACAGCCATCTTGAGCTCAGCATTTCAACGCCTGAATTTTGATGAACTTTTAGACTTCTCATTTCACAATAACAAGCAAGGAGAGGACATTGCCAGCTAGTCTCGAGGTTTAAAAGTGCCGCGACTGTAGAATTGGTGCAACGACGGACCAAGGATTAAGCAGGTAATGTTATCCCCATTGTCATTATATCATTTTGGACACTTTTATTAATTAATTGGTTGTCTTATCTGACATATACATACCTGATAAATTTGATAATAAGCTTTTCTTTGATAGGGACTACTTAGCCATGCAAAAATTTTGCCTTACAGGTGATTATCGTATTCCTAACTTATACATGTCTCGTAAACGTCATCACATTCCATCTCAGGGTGATTGTAACCCATATTTCAAGCATCATTGTAATCCATGTTACAGTAATCCTAATGATGTTACATTGTGCCATGCTCACGACTCCGGCAACACAGTAGTGCTAAATATACCACCATATTGGACTAGAAGTGGAAAAACAGGAACTAAGTAATAGAAGTTTCAGGAACTGAAGTACTACAAGATCCCGCAACAGCTGTTTCTACTACGGAAATAATTTAAGGACAATAAATTTTTGTAGGTAACTGTAGCGAAGGTAACGAAAGATGTAAAAAGTGCGTAGAGGATCAAAAGTGAGCGATATCATATTACAAATAGCATTGACTTAATATGATAAATAGAGTATAAGACGAAAAGAAGGGATGTGCACTGTACGCCTCTGTCTGTTGGCTTATAACTTTGACAGCCTATTTGATGGTCTTTCTTGCCTTCCCTACTAATACTGTTAATTTGAGATAAAGTTTTAATTATATAGGAGATTTCTTTGCCAGAAAGCGATGATATTCAAAATGGTGTTAGCCAAAATGAAATTACAGAGGAAACTACTGAATAACCTGCAGTAGATAATGAAAGCGGAGAAGAACCTCCTGCAAAACCTGCAGTAGATAATGAAAGCGGAGGGGAACCTTCTGCAGAGCTTGCTGTAGATAATGAAAGCGGAGGAGAACCTCCTGCAGAGCATGTAGTAGATAATGTAAGTAAGGAAGAACCTCCTGCAAAACCTATAGTAGATAATGTAAGTGGAGGACAGCTTCCTGAAAAAATTCTACAGTAAATGTAGAAAAGCCCACTGAAAAAGTTACTACAGTGAATATAGGGAACCCTATGTAAAGTTTATGGTAGATGAACCTATAAAGTCTATAATAGGCTGGGGAAATAAAATGAAACTTACTGTAGATGAGCACCCATATCATCATAACTTATGCTTCAAGCATTATCATTGATCCATATTATAATAGTCATCATACTTCATGTTATGTCATACTCATGATTCGGCAATATAGTGGTAATACCTTATGGTTGGAAAGGTGGGCTACCTGTAGTAAAAGTAGGAGGACATACAGAATTCTTCAATAAGCCTGTGCTAATACATGATCCAGGTTACAATGTTTTTGATTGTCATTAATTGCAAAATAGAGCTATTTAATTTTGATAGGATGTGTGAATGAAGATGAAGAGGGTTAATTTGTGAGCATATCTATGTTTTACAAGTTGCATTTAACTCCTGTGCCGTTGTCTAAAAAGACACGGCATTGGTAAGTTCTTTTCCCTTGGTAGTTTCTGACACAAGATAACCCTTTAACTATTCTTGCTTATTCGCTATATTGGTGAAGGTTTCCATAGTTTTTCTAGTTAATGAACATTTTAAAGCAGATCTCCTCGCTAATCCTTAGCAAATTAGATGAGTTGAAGCAAAGAGGTGTGATGAATATAAGTGCAGAAAATTTTATCGTAGAGCCTCCAAGCAATAGAGCACATAGTGAAATCTATACGAATGTTGCTATGGTGCTTGCAAAGCATGAAATGAAGAATTCTATTGAGATTGCAGGGATGTTAGCAAGGGAATTTGAACTATTTGATGAGATTGAGAAAGTGGAAGTAGCTGGCCCAGGTTTCATCAACATGCACTTGAAAATAGAAGTATGGCACAAAGTTCTAAGACGAATTAATGAGCTAAAAACAGAATTCGGTACTCTAAATATTGGAAATAATCAGGCTGTTAATGCTGAATTTTTATCTGCAAATCCAACCGGTCTACTGCATATTGGTAGAAGAGGTATAAGAGGGGCGGTATTTGGTGATGTTTTGGCAAATTTACTGAAAAAAAGTTGGTTATAAATCCACCAAGAAATACTACATTAATGATGTTGGAGCGCAGGTAGATACGCTAGTTGGGTCAGTATATTTGAGATATAGGGAAGCTCTGGGAGAGAAGATCAGTATCGAAAAAGGTTTATACCCGGGTGAATATTTAAAACCAGTAGGGGGGAGGGGCTAGCCAAAAATATGGCATTGATCTTCTTAAAAAGCAAGATAATCAAATAATTAGAGAGTATAATTTAAGTTCTATCTTGGAACTCATAAAGGAAGACATGAGCTTGCTTGGAGTAAGTCATGATGTTTTTACTTCAGAGTACAAGCTACGTGGCAAAATTGAAGAGAGTAGAAAGATATTGTCAGATAAGGGTTTGGTGTACGAAGGTTACCTAGAAAAACCAAAAGGTAAAGAAAGTGAAAATTGGACTTCCAGAAAAGAGAGGTAATTTCGCTCTACAGAGTTTGGCGATGATGATGACCGCGCACTGAAAAAAGAGGCTGGCAGTTGGACTTATTTTGCCTCGGATATTGCTTACCATTTCGATAAGATATCACGTGGCTTTAACAATATGATCGTAGAGCTTGGTAGTGACCATGGCGGTTATGTCAAAAGGCTCAAAGCAGTTGTCTTTACGCTGAGTGATAATAAAGCGAAAATAGAGGTAAAACTGCATAATATTGTGAATATTTTCGATGATGGAAAATCTGTTAAGATGTCCAAAAGATCAGGAAACTTTCTCACGGCAAGAGATGTGGTGGAGGAAGTTGGCAGAGATATCACTCGTTTTATAATGCTAACACGCAAGAATGATATGGTCTTAGACGTTGATTTTGCCAAAATGAAGGAACAATCAAAAGACAATCCTGTTGTTTACGTGCAATATGCGCACGCTCGTGCTCATTCATTGATGCGTAACGTTCCAAAAAAACGCCCAAGTGCAGGTCTTTCACTTTTAAAGACAGACGAAGAGCTGTTCCTCATAAAAACCTTAGCAAAATGGCCAGATGTAGTGGAAACAACGGCAAGGCGTTGTGAGGCACAAGCGTTTCATGTTCTATGGGGATACGGCAAAAGAGATTTAAACATGCGTTTCATACTGGAAAATAACTTGGACCTCACTGCTGCAAGAAGGTTTCTTGTCCAAGCCTTAGCACACGTCATCGCTTCTGGACTTTCTATCTTCAATATAGAGCCTTTGGAAGAGATGTGAGAGAGAGAGTTGACTTTTTTTACTATAATATGTAACAATCACAATATTCTTAAAATTTGGAAAAAGTTATAACTCTAATCAGTGGAGAAAACTACTCTGTATTAAAAAGACCTAACTCTAAAATAAATTAAGTACGAGATAGGCAAAGTTTAAATACGTAAAACACTGCAACTATCTAGCACCAACTTGACTTTGATGCATTTGAAGCTACTTATTCTTTATAGAAAAAGTTTTATAGTCTAGCGGGTAAAGTTAGAACTACAACTTAATATATTTAAAGTTTTGATCGTAGATTTAACAATCCGGTCTGCTTGTAAACGTTATCTCTATGTCCTATTGTGATCTTTGCGTTTTGAAATTTTCACATGATAGATAAGATTATGTGAAACTTTTGGATCAAAAGTTATACTAATCCTT